>JAKAZH010000148.1 GCA_021815935.1 Actinomycetes bacterium | reverse complement strand
GCAGCGGAAAGCGTCGTCGCGCATCTTCTGGTACTCGACGTCGGACAACGTCTGGGCGGGCGCGACGGTTATCGAATCGCCCGTGTGCACGCCCATCGGATCGAAGTTCTCGATCGAGCAGACGATTACGCAGTTGTCCGCCCGGTCGCGCATCACTTCGAGCTCGTACTCTTTCCACCCGGCGATCGAACGCTCGACGAGGATCTCCGAGATGGGGCTAGCGGCGAGACCGGCCGCCGCTATGCCCTCCAGCTGATCTCGACTCCAGGCAATCCCGGTCCCCGCCCCGCCGAGAATGTAGGAGGGTCGCACGATCAGCGGGTAGCCGATCGACTCGCCCACGACGAGCGCCTCCTCGAGCTTGTACGCGAAGCCGGACTCGGGCACAGCCAAGCCGATCTCTGTCATCGCCGCCTTGAAGCGCTCACGGTCCTCGGCTGTAGCGATCGCGTCGGGCTTCGCCCCGATCATCTCGACGCCGTAGCGCTCGAAGACTCCCCGCTCGTGGAGAGCCATCGCGAGATTGAGGGCGGTCTGTCCGCCGAGGGTGGGAAGCACCGCGTCGGGGCGCTCCCTTTCGACGATCGCCTCCAGCACCTCGGGGGTCAACGGTTCCACGTAAGTCCGGTCCGCCATGGCGGGATCGGTCATGATAGTGGCTGGATTCGAGTTGGCGAGGATCACCCGGTAGCCCTCGGCGGCGAGGACGCGGCAGGCCTGGGTCCCCGAGTAGTCGAACTCGCACGCCTGGCCGATCACGATCGGGCCGCTCCCGATCACCAGGACGCTTTCGATGTCGTCGCGCCGAGGCACCTAGCGGCCCTCCCTCATCAGCTTGTCGAACTCGGAAAAAAGGTACCTAGCCTCGTGCGGACCCGGCCCCGCCTCGGGATGGTACTGCACCCCGAAGCAGCGAAGGTCGGCCATTGCGAAACCCTCGATCACACCGTCATTCAGGTTCACGTGGGTGACCTCCGCCGCGCTGATACTGTCAGCAGCTACAGCGTAATTGTGGTTCTGCGCTGTGATCTCGACAGTCGAGCTCGACAGGCGCCTCACGGGATGGTTCCCCCCGTGGTGGCCGAAGGCGAGCTTGTAGGTACTTCCCCCGAGCGCCAACGCCATGAGTTGATGGCCGAGGCAGATGCCGAAGACCGGCACCTTCCCGAGAAGCTCGGCGATCTGGGCTGACGCGTAGCCGACTGCAGCGGGATCCCCCGGGCCGTTGGAGAGAAAGACTCCGTCGGGTTGCCTTGCGAGCACCTCGACTGCCGTGGTCGAAGCGGGGACGACGTCAACCCTCGCGATGGCCGACAGCTGCGCGATGATGCTGCGTTTGATACCGAAGTCGTAGGCGACTACGGACAAGGTTCCTGACCCCGTCGTGTACGGCGACTGTGTTGTCACTTGGGATGCCAGGTCGACGCCGTCGGTGCCGGGCTCCCTGGCTGCCGCGGCATCGAGGTCCGCCTTGGCGAGAGCGAGCGGGCCGGCGACCGGCCCGAAGGCGGCCGGCATCGCCCCTGCCCGGCGGATGTGGCGAGTCAGGCGCCTCGTGTCGATGCCGGTGATAGCCGGCAGGCGTTCCTTGTCGAAGAACTCGCCTATCGACATCGTCGAGCGGGCGTTGCTGGGGCGCGAAGCGAAGTCTCTTGCGATCACACCGCGGGCCCACGAGCGCGAGCTCTCGTAGTCGTCGGGGGAAATGCCGTAGTTGCCGATGTGCGGGTATGTGAAGCAGACGATCTGGCCTGCGTACGAGGGATCGGTGAGGATCTCCTGATAGCCGGTGAGGGAAGTGTTGAAGACCACTTCGCCTGTGGCCGGGCGCATGTCGTCGGGGTCCCACCAACCGGCTGACTCTCCTTCGAAAGTCGTGCCGTCTGCCAGGACGAGCAGGGCCTCTGTCATCGCTGCACCTCCCCGCCCACGACTACCGCTTCGCCTCGGCACACCGTGTGGCGCACACGGCCGGTCAGCTCACGGCCCGCATACGGGTTGTTCCGGCTCTTGCTGGCGCTTTGCCCGGCGTCTACGACCCAGCGCAATGCCGGGTCGATCACGCACAGGTTCGCCGCCCGGCCGACAGCGACTGGGCCGCCATGAGCTCCTCCGATTCCTGCGATCACCGCCGGTTTCCACGACATGGCTGCGAGCACCTTCTCGATCGGCATGTCCAGTTCCGTCATTGCGAGGGCCAAGGCCGTCTCGAGGCCGAGCATTCCAGGCGGGGCGGCATCGAAAGGGGCCTCCTTCGTGTGGGGTGGATGCGGGGCGTGATCTGTTGCGATCGCGTCCGCGGTGCCATCAGCGAGCGCAGCCTTGACGGCCGCGACGTCTGAATCGCTTCGAAGAGGCGGGTTCACTTTGAACACCGGGTCATACGAAGCCACGGACGCGTCGGTGAGCGTGAAATGATGCGGGGTAACTTCCGCTGTCACCGCCAACCCGCCTCGCTTCGCCGCGGCGACCATCGCCAGGGAGCCGGCGGTGGAGAGGTGAAGGAAGTGAAGTTTCGCTCCGCTCAGGCGCGCAAGGGCGAGGTCTCTCATCACCATCAACTCCTCCGCCTCGGCGGGCTGGCCGGCGAGGCCGAGACGCGCCGACCACTCCCCCTCGTGCATATGCCCCCCGGCAGCAAGCGCGGCGTCCTCGCAGTGCTCGGCGAGGGTCACACCGAAAGCCGTCGAGTACTCCATCGCCCTCCGCATCAGCCGGGCGTCCTGGACTCCGCTGCCGTCGTCGGTGAAGATCCTCACCCCGAGGGCGGCCATCTCCGCCATCGGGGCCAGCTGCTTGCCGGCCCTGCCGAGCGTGATCGCACCTGCAGGGAACACTTCGCAACACGAGCGCACCCCGAGGTCTAAGACACGGCTGACGATCGACGCGTTGTCTATCGCCGGCTCGGTGTTCGGCATGGCTACGACCGCCGTGAAGCCCCCGAGCGCCGCAGCGCGGGCGCCTGTTTCCACCGTCTCGGCGTCCTCGCGTCCCGGCTCGCGCAGGTGCGTGTGAAGGTCGACGAGGCCGGGGGCGACAATGCAACCCGACGCGTCTAGGACCAAGGCGGTCCTCGGCGCAACACCCGCGACGTCTCCGACAGCGGCTATCGCCCCGTCGACGACGAGCACGTCGACCTCGCGGGACCCCGTCGAGTCGACAACGCGCCCTCCACGGATGAGGACCGGTCGGTCATCACGAGACAGCAAGATCCACCCCCGAACCTAGAAGCAGGTACAAGACGGCCATCCTCACCGCTACCCCGTTCGCAACCTGCGTCGATATCACCGAATTCGCCCGGTGGGTCACTTCCGAGTCGATCTCGACTCCCAGATTGGCGGGGCCGGGGTGCATGATCAGCGCGTGCGGGCGGAGCGCGTCCGCCCGCTTGGAGCTCAACCCGTACGTGGCGGAGTACTCGCGAAGCGAAGGCAGAAGCGATTCGGTGGTGCGCTCGCGCTGCAGGCGCAGCACGTAGATAACGTCCAGGTCCGCCAGGACAGCGTCGAGG
This sequence comes from Actinomycetes bacterium, assembly GCA_021815935.1. The sequence goes on along the minus strand of JAKAZH010000148.1, from coordinate 1,548 downwards.
TCGTGGGACACCTCGACCGGCCATCCCGCAAGCGAGGAAGGCAGCAGGGTCGGCGGTGCGACAAGAGTGATCCGGGCTCCGAGAGCGCTCATCGCTGCCACGTCGGAGCGCGCGACGCGGCTGTGGGTGATGTCACCGACGATGCCTATACGCAGTCCGTCGAAGTCCACCTCGGATAGGCCGTGCCCGCCCCTGCCGACCAGGAGAGGCGACTCGGTTGCGATCGTGTAGCAGTCGAGGAGTGCCTGGGTCGGATGCTCGTGCCATCCGTCGCCGGCGTTGACGACCGCGGCGTGATCGAGCCACGTCGCGATCTGCCACGGCGCCCCCGACGAGGCGTGACGGACGACGACAGCGTCGACGCCCATCGCCTCGATCGTCTCGACGGTGTCTCGCAGCGACTCGCCTTTGTTGAGCGACGACGCGGAGGCGCCAAAGGTCATGACGTCCGCCGACAGCCGCCGGGCGGCGGTGTCGAAACTGAGGCGTGTGCGAGTGGAGTCCTCGAAGAACATATTGACGACGGTCTTGCCGCGAAGGGCGGGCACTTTCGGGATCGGCCTGCGGTTGACTTCGCCGAAACGGTCGGCGAGACGGAGAACCTCCCTGATGCCCGGCGTACCCAGGTCCGCGATCCCGAGAAGGTGCCTTCGCTGCCGGCCGTCACCGGGGTCGGCGACGGTCGTGTCGGGGAGCGTCATCACTGCTTGACCACGTCGCCGATGACGACGCCGTCGGGAGTGGCGTCGACCATCTCGTCGCGGCGCGTCGGCAGATTTTTTCCCACATAGTCGGGCCGGATGGGCAGCTCCCGGTGGCCCCGGTCCACCATGACCGCCAGCTGGACGGCGCGCGCCCTGCCGTAGTCACTCAACGCGTTCAGCGCTGCACGTATGGTGCGACCTGTGAAAAGGACGTCGTCGACCAACACGACCGTCGCACCGGTGAGCTCGGCGGGCATGTCTGTAGTCGCTTCGGCTAGGACCGGCCGCAGCCCGATGTCGTCGCGGTAGAACGCGACGTCGAGGCTTCCGATTGTCACCTCCTGCCCGCTCACCTCCCCGATGACACGCCCGAGGGCCTGGGCGATCCACACACCGCCCGTCTGCAGCGCCACCAGCACGAGCCCGGAGACGTCACGGTTTCGCTCCATGATCTCGTGCGCCATACGCCACGTCGCCCGGCGGACGTCTTCGGCGTCCATGACCGTGGTCCGGGCAACGAAAACGCCCCCATACGGGGGCGCCAGGGACCTCTCACGTTCAGCCAAAGCACATCCTCCTGTCCGTGCCGGCCTCACAGGACCGGCTTCACGGGTCAGGTGTCGAGCCTAGCTCCTCGCGAAGGTCGAGCGCGACAGCTGCCAGCACTCCGTTGACGAAGCGCCCGGACTCCTCTGTCGAGTACTCGCCGGCCAGTTCGACCGCCTCGGAGAGCACCACGGCCGTCGGCACGTCAGGGCGCCCCAGCAGCTCGAACGTTGCGACACGGAGAATGGCCCGGTCGACGGCAGGCATCCGCTCGAGTGCCCAGCCGATCGCATGGCGG
>JAKAZH010000147.1 GCA_021815935.1 Actinomycetes bacterium | reverse complement strand
CGTCGATTTCAAGCTTGCTGCCCGCCGAAGCCACAATCTTGGCGGCTTCGTCAACAAGGCCTCGGGGGAGGTAGAGCCGATCGAGATCCTCGCTGTAGCAGCGGACCATCCGCGGGGTGTTCCACGCGGAGAGCCGCAGCTGCTCGCGCTGGTGGAACTCTGGGTTGTGCACCGAAGCGAGATGCTTGAGCGACGCGACGAGTGCTGGGGGAAGTCCGATCCTGTCGATCGACAACATCGCTTCAAGCCTGGCGGTGACCACCGGAGGCGGGGGCGGCCCGGGGCGCTTCGAGCGCCAGGAAGGGTGTCCGGCCGAGCCCGGGCCGGCGGCCACGCGTAACGCGTCACCGATGCTTTTGGCCTCGCCAGCCGGTAGTCGTCGTGTAGAGGACAGGAATGCCCACTGGTCGGGCCAGGGCTCGCAGGTGGTCGGGTCGAGAAAGACCGTGTTGCCTTGTTTGCGGGATCGTCCCTGGAGCGGAAGAGCGATGAGGTTGCCGAATCCCTTCTGTGGCACGAAGTCCTGGGAGGGGAAGAGCCGGTCGTAGCTGGTCAGGTCGATCTCGACGCGGACCGCCATGGTTTCGCGCAGCAGCCCCGTCCCGAGCCTTCTAGCCACGGTTGCCTCCACCGCCTCCTCGAAGAAGATCCACACATGTGCCCCGTTACCGGACCGTGACCGTTCAATACAGGCGGGGACGCCGACCTCGTTGCACACCTCGAGGAACGCCAGAGCGTCCAGTAGCCACGAGCCCTTGTCGAAGTCGCAAGCAACGAAGCAGCAGCGGTCCCCCTCGATTAGCGGGTACACGCCGGCGACTATGCGGCCTGATAGGTGGGCGTCGATGACCGAGTCGTCCAACGGGACGTAGCGGCGTGCCGCCTGGGTCGAGCGCCGATCGAGCGTCACCGGCGACCAACCTGATTTCTTCGTGGACGGGTTCTCCCACCGCTGCGCGTAGACATCCACCCGGCCGGAGAACAGCGAGCGGAAGAGGCGAACCTTCTCCTCCCGCGATGAGCTTCGATCGACCCCGACCGGCGCCTCATCCGCAGGAATGAACAATCTGGGCGCCCGCTGCGACCTGTGTGCCGCGTTTCCGGCCAAATCGGATCGAGCCGACCGAAGCCGAAGGTTCTCCTCCTCGAGGCGAGCGATCTCTGCCCTCGCGGCGACCAACTCATCCTGAAGCCGCTTTAGCTCGACCGTCGCACCAACACCGTCGGGGCTCGGCCCATGCTCGACAGCGGACTCGCTGCTCGGTTCCTCTCCGTTGGTTCCGCTCACAGCCTCACTCCTCTGGCCAAACCCACCCCTCTGGCCGCCGAGCGGAGAAGGTCTTGAGTCCCAGCCAAGTCCTGAACGCGGCGTGCAGCCACGCTGCGATCGTCCCGGACTCGAAGCGGACATCGGCCAATGACAGGACACCGGTAGCTCCGCCGTTGCGGCGGCAACGAACGACCAGCCCCCGACGCTCATCCCCCTCAAGGTCGAATGCCACGACCTCGATCTCGACACCGAGGATCTGGGCAGCACACGGCAGGTCGACCTCGTCATCGAAGACGGTCAAGAAAGCCGTCAACTGCTCGTCAGTGCCGTACGCGTCGACGACGATGGAATCGATGAGTTCGCTCAACGACCGGCCGGGCACGACCACCAAGCTACGCAAGTGTCACACTGCCCACTATCACCATCGAGGGCGAACCTCAGCGAGCATCAAGCGCCACTGACCATCCATGAACGCAAGCTCGCCGCGGTGAGCTCGACCCGCCCACGGCCCGGAACCTCTTCGAGGATGCCAGCCCGGACGAGGTCGAGCAGCTCGATCCGGCTCCGGCCGGTGAACCGGATGATATCGGCGAGCGGCACGGTTGCTCGTTCCGGCTTCCTCGCTGGCCAGTCGGCAGCACGAGCGATCCGCCACTTCTCTACTGACGCCCGGGTGACAAACCGGGCATCGCTGCTGTCGGTCTCCGGATCAACGTCGAGCTCGCCGCGCTTTGCCATCAACCCGACAGTGCTCACCGCCAGACTTAACTGCCTCGCCGCGGCGGCGAGCTTCATCGAACGCTGATGCAATGCCCGGACCCGGGCATGCTCTTTGCGTAGGAGTTTCCCTGCCTCCAGAGGAACCTCAAAGTGACGACTGGTTGGGTGTCGCTCGAGCTCGAGGCCGGGCCGACGGGCGGTCCGGTACAGCTCGTGATAGCGAACGCCGAGCTCCTCGGCCAGGTCCGGCAGCAGAACCCGGTCACCAAGTCGGTCGCACAGCGACCACACCTCGGAGAGCCGAGCCCACCGGCGTCCTACCCCACCACCGTCTTTGACGATCACGCACATCAGCGTGCCGTCTCGCATCCACCGGCTTGCCGTCGTTCGTGCGACCTGTAGCTCCGAAGCGACGCGCTGGGTGTCGCAGAGCGGATCGTCGCAGCTGTAAGGGTCGACCGTCCATCCCGCCGAGCCCAGCGTCGCCTCCACATGGGCTGAACGAGCCAAGGTTCGATTCGAGACTCCCCAGCGGATCCGTCGGGTGGTGGGAATGAGAAGGGACCCGATCGAAGATCGAATGATCTCGTCGAGCAGGCGTGCCACCTCCGCCAGCGGTGTGAGCTCGGGATGGTCGAGGGTGTAGACGCGGCCGTAAACGTCGTCGGAGGCCCGATGTCCCATGAAACGCCGGCGTACCGCGTCCTCTATGCCGGGTTGCCAGGCCAGGTCGGTGGCGACGCTCTTGCGTAACAGGTGCGGCGAGACCCGAAAGCCGAGAACGCTACTGCCCAGTCCCTCCGCCGCGGCGGCGGTCTCGAAAGCCTCCCGGAATCCGAGCTGTCCCGATTCGTCTTCGATGCGAATGCCGGGCACGAGGCGGGCCATGTCGTCAGCGTCACCTATCTCATGGTCGGTGTGAAACGCATCAATCGCGACCCGTAGCAGCTCCATCATGATCGATGGGACGACCAGCGTCCGCGACGAGGCTTGGGTCTTGGTCGTCTCCTTGTGAGTGACGGTGACGACCCGGCCGTGGTCGTCGCGGACCCTGAAGGCGTGACCTCCTTGTGCTCGCACCAGCACCAGCCCGGAGTCCCCGAGGTCGATCACGTCGTCAACCAGCAGACCGAACGCCTCGGAGATGCGCAGGCCCATCACCCGCTGCAGCCACAACGCGAGCTGATGGACCGGGTGCAGATGGGCCGCGATCCGTGCGCACTCGGGGAAGGACAATGGTCGCGGTTTCGACGTCGGTTGTCGCGTCCGGGCGACCGCGGCGTCAGGAGTCGGCGCCGCCAATCCTTCAGTGGGGTCGAAACCGGGCGGAACGAGACCGTTCGCCCGGGCAAAACCAAGGACTCGACGGAGCACCCACAGCGCATCGGAGACGACCGTCTGCGAGAGCCCGACGGGCCGCTGTCGCTTTGCTCGGCGCAGGGTGACGATCGTCGGCTCCGGTACTCGGATGTGTCCATAGGGGGCCCGGTAGGCGCCGGGAAGCTCACCGTCGCGCCAACGTCGCCGGGCCGTCGCCAGGCTGACCTCGGCCAATTCGGCCGCTTGGCTCAGCGACAACTCAGTTTCGGTCCCGGCTACCCGCAGCGCTGCCGGCATCGCAGGACCGTCCTCGAGGTCGCCCCGCCCGCGGCCAACCAGGTTCAGCAGCCACTCGTGCACCATGAAGTAGCTGATATCGCCCACCGTGGTCGTCTGGGGGCCGAACCACGGCACGACATATCCGTCAAGGATCCGGCGCACCTCGAATGCCCGATCCGGGCCGGCCCGTCGAAGATCGTCATAGGCCGCGGCCACCCACATGCGCGCCACCGAGGCCACATCGGCGGCCACCTCCCGGTCCGCCAGAGTCGTCGCAGCACCCGACATCTCCTGGGCCGTCCCAGACCACGCATACGGATTGACCATGCACGAGGATTGCCAACTCGGCGACGGCCTGCACGGCTGTGGTCGCCAGGTGGCGGACAGAACCCCGACCACGTCGTCACATCCGTAACAACTTGGCCGAGAGTTCAGATAGTGGCGGGGGAACTCTTCAGTTCGACGTCCGCACACCCCGTTCGCTTGTGAAACCCCAGGTAACTGCTGACCAGTAGCCATTTGCATACCCACGTGATCCCCCTTTGTCAGCATCGGTTCCCGGTAGATCCAACCTAGCGAAGGCATAAACCACTCGTGCCGCTGGGCGAGCCTGGACTACCGCCGTAGGTTCGGAAGGTTGTCCCCGGCCGAGTGCGGCGGGCGGCGTGATGGTCGACGGCGTTCCGTACGAAGGCTCAGGGGAGACGTTCTCATGTCCGCCGAACGCGTCATCTGACCTCCCCCAAACTATTGGACTCTCAAACCCATCGATATTGCACGGCGGGATGCCAACTTTTCGCCCGTCGCCTAGTAAGTCCTCTTCGGCGCTCATCCCCCTCATCAGGTGTTGCGGATCAGGTGGATGATGCAGACGAGGTCTGGACCGTGCCTTGGGGCCACACGTTGGCGACCACCTCGGGAGGCCTTTGAGGCCGTCGCAGACCACGAAGGACGTGTCTTTCACCCCCCGGTTACGTATGTCGGTGAGCACCCCCATCCAAAACTTGGCTCCCTCGCCGACGGTGCCGGCTACAACCCCAGAATGTCCTTCTCGCCGGCCAAGCTGACCCCGATCGCCGCACCGTCGGCACCGCTATCTACGAAGGAGAGTCAGGCCGAACGACCAGCGCCGTTCAGCGACCACGTGGCTTAGTTCGAATCGGAGTCGAGGAAATGACTCCGCCCGGAAGGGCCCCCGTCGCGTTACCCCCGGTTTGCACGACCACACCACCCACGAGCGTGGCCCGGTAGCCGCCCTCCGGGCGGCGCAACCGGGCCCCGCGACGCGGTAGGTCCTGGACGAACACATCGTCGTCGTAGTGGAGCTCATCGAGATCGAAGACCACGAGATCGGCCACGCAGCCGGGGCGGATCAGGCCGCGGCCTTTGAACCCGAACACCTCGGCCTGGCGGCCGGTCAGCTTCCACACCGCCTGCTCCACGGTCAGGTCGCCCCGCTCCCGCACGTGGCGGGTGAGCAGGAGGGTGCTGT
>JAKAZH010000146.1 GCA_021815935.1 Actinomycetes bacterium | reverse complement strand
TTCGGCGGACGAGCTTGCGTCGATGCCCGACGGGCAGGCCGAACGGCTCAGGGCGATGGCAGCGCCAGACTCGCTGACGATGCGGGCGTTGAACCCGACACGCCCACCTTTTTCCTTCAACAGCAGAGCCGTACACGCAGGAGAGCTTCCGGCCGCGAACGCGATAGCCACAGCACGCTCCCTTGCCAAGCTTTACGCCGCCACGGTCGGCGAAGTCCACGGCCAGCGGATCCTTTCGCCGGGGACCGTCGCCGCCGCTACCGTCGTGCAGTCCGACGGGCCCGACGACGTGCTGCTCGTCCCGACCCGCTTCGGATCGGGGTTCATGCTTGCATCCCCGGCGTCTCCGCTGCTCGGCGAGTCCAGCTTCGGCCACTCCGGGGCAGGCGGCTCGCTCGCTTTCGCCGACCCAGACGCGGAGGTCGGCTTCGCGTACGTGATGAACCAGATGCAACAGAACCTCGCCGGCGACCCCCGACCCGCCGCTTTGATAGACGCTCTACGAACCTGCCTGTAGGTCGGATCCGGAGCCGATCAGGAACCCACGTATATGAGGGTGAAGCCGTCGTAGCCTTTCGAGCCGACCGTCTGAACTGTCGTCGCCTGCACGTCGGAGCGTCCTGCGAGAAGGTCGTGGAAGTTACGCATCCCCAAAACGTTCGGATCGCTATCTGAGGGGTCGGCGATCCTGCCGCGACGCACAGAGTTGTCCACGACTATCAGCCCCCCGAGCCTGGTCATCTCGACGGCGTGCTCGAAGTAGGCGGACGTGGATGGCTTGTCGGCGTCGATGAACACCATGTCGAAGGCTTGATTGAAGGCTCGGCCGTCCGCCGATCGGGCGAGCTCGTCGCGCAGAGTCGGCAGGGAGTCGATGGCCCGCCCGACCCGGATTTCGACCCGGTCGGAGAGGCCGGCTCTCGCGACGTTCGCGGATGCGACCTCGCCGTGGTGGGGATCGACCTCGAGGCTGATGAGCTTGCCGTGTTCGGGTAGCGCCCGGGCCAGCCAGATCGTGGAGTACCCGCCGAGGGTGCCGATCTCAAGGATCCGTACGGCGCCGATCGCCTTGGCGAGAAGATGCAGCATCTTGCCCTGGGCGGCCGATACAGCGATTTGCGGCAGGCCCGCCCGGTCCGACTCCTCCAAGGCGGCTTCCAGCGCCGGGTCGGCGCCTATCAGCCTGTCGTGGATGTAGAGGTCCACTTCTTGCCAGAGCTGTTCGTTGTCCATGCGTCGCAGCATACGACCGCTTGCCGGGCGTGACCGCCGGTACGACTGATCCACACTTGGCGGGTCGGGTCGCTGTAGACTTCGCCCTCATTCAGCGGTCGACGGGCCGCGGAGATTTCGTCTATGACCGACAGCTCGCCGCCGCCCGCCGCCTCGCGCATCATCGCGCCCTGCCGCACGTATGGAGTAGAAGATGTCGTCGATTCTCCGTCCGCTTGGTGGTCGACCGCGCTCGACGAACCACTCTCGTGCGAACACGGCACGGAAGACGCCGAGGGGCAGGCGGGCGAAGACGGCGAGGGTCCGCACCGAAGGACCGCCCGCGGCTTGAGACCCGTGAGCAGCCATAGCGTCCCGTTTCGCCCTCGCGTACCGGCCTACGTGGACGCTGTGCGTTATCCGAGCAGGTTCCGAGAACGAGCTTTCGAAGCGTCGGGGTTCCCATTCGGGACTGTTCACGCCCAGCAGTCGCGTGACGCCAACGGCGTTGAGGACCCGGAGTGCCGTGGTGAGGAGTCGGCGGTCGACGGTCGCTTCGAGGACGACGGGGGTGCCGGCCAACCTGGCCGCAGCGACACCGACTTCGTGAACCGCGACGTGATCGGGATGCCCGTAGCCACCGGAAGGGTCGTAGATAGTGATCACGTCGGCGTCGACTTCGACGAGAATCGCGGCGAGCCGTGCGGCGGCTTCGTCGGTCGGCACCTGGGAGAAGGGCGGCGACACGCTCGAAGTAGGGGTGTCGGAGGGCGGTGCGTCGAAGGGCGGTGCGTCGGAGGGCGGTGCGTCGGAGGACGGCTTGGACGGAGTAAAGCCGGAGTCGGCGTAGTCGAGGAAGCGGACCTCGGTACAGCCGAGCGCTGCAGCCGCGCGCTGAAGCTCCTCGCGACGCAGCGACCCGAGGCCGCCGCTTGTTCTTGTTCCTCTTGCGTCGCCCAACGCGGCCGCCGATGCGAGGCCCATCTCCCCGCCGGTGGCGCAGACGATGACCACACGGTGTCCTTGTGCGCACGAGCGTGCCAGGGTGCCCCCAGTGAGGAGCGCCTCGTCGTCGGGATGCGCGTGGAAGGAGACGACAGTGTAGGGAGGCGTCCGCCGTCGTCGCGTCGGTTCGTGGGGGTCCACGAACACATCCTTGCAGTGAGCCTCGCTTGCCGCTCAAGTTCTCACGCCGGGAGCCTGAGGTGAGAATCGCTCATGTGACGGACTGCTACCTGCCGCGCCTGGGTGGGATCGAGTTACAAGTCCACGACTTGGCTTCGCGGCAGGCTGCTCGGCATGACGTGACGATATTTAACATCACGAATGGCAGTTGCGGCGCAACCGTCGGATCGTGTGCGGACCTTCGGCACGGCGAGAGGGTGGATGTCGTCAATGTCGGGTCCGGGCGACGGCCCTTCGAGGAGACGGACGTTGCGCGCAAGGGGGAGCAGCCGGCGGAGAAGATTAGGTATAGGCGCGCCCGCTTCGGGCCTGCCCGAGTAGCTGGCGGCCAGTTCGACATCGTGCACGTGCACGCCAGCAGCTTCTCCCCGCTTGCGTTCCTCGTTGCGCGCGACGCATCGAGGCGAGGAGTGCCGACAGTGGCGACCGTGCATTCGATGTGGGCCAAGGCCACGCCGCTCTTCGACGGGGCAGACCTACTCTGCGGGTGGGGTGACTGGCCCGTGGCGTGGTCTGCGGTCAGCAATGCGGCCGCCCGACCGCTTCGCAAGATAGTCGGGCGACGGGGCGACGTTACCGTCCTTGCGAACGGTGTGGAACCCTCGGACTGGGAGGTCGACCCCGCCCCCCCGGCTCCGAACGAACTGCGGATTGTCGCCGTGTCGCGCCTCGCGCCGCGAAAACGGGTCGTCCAGCTGGCCCATATCCTGCGGCGCGCCCGCATGATCCTTCCGTCATCGCTACGACTCAGCGTCGAGATCCTGGGTGACGGTCCGCAGATAGTTGACATCGCCTCATACCTCGACGCGCACTCAATGTCCGGGTGGGTCCATCTGCGAGGTCGAGCGAGCCGGGCCGAGATCCGATCGGTGTTCGCGAGGTCAGACCTGTTCGTTGCGCCTGCATCCCTCGAGTCGTTCGGTATCGCTGCCTTGGAGGCCCGGTCCGCCGGCCTGCCCGTTCTCGCAAGGACTGGCACGGGGGTAGCCGACTTCATCCGCCACGGTGTCGAAGGTTGGTTGGTCGACTCTGACGCGGCGATGAGCGAGACGATCGTTTCGCTCGCACGTTCACCGGAGATCCTTGCCAGGGCAGCCGTGCACAACCGGATACAACCCGCCGCCGTCGACTGGGTCGCAGTGGAGAGATCGTGCCAGAAGCTGTACGAGCGTGCTGCACGCATCCAGGGAAGGCGCGGCGGAGGTGCGTTGCCTTGCGAGATCGGCGATGTTTTCTCGAGTGGCGGGTCGCCGGCCGTCCCCTTCGGCGTCCCCTTCGGCGTCCCACTCGGCGTCCCACTCGGCGGCGGAGCGACACGATGAGTCAGATCACGATCGTCGTCATGGCCCTCGCATCCGCGCTCGCTGCGGCGACCTCCAGCATCCTCCAGCACCACAGCGCCCGCCGGGCGCCCGACGGTCGGGTCCATCGCTTGCTGGGTCATCTCCTGACGACGCCGGCGTGGCTGATCGGCGGAGTCGTGGCGGTCGTAGGCTTGGCTTTGCACGTCCTCGCTCTCGACGGGGGAGAGCTGGCGGTGGTGCAGCCTTTGCTCATCTCGGGGCTGCTTTTTGCTCTACCTCTCAGCGCGATCGTAGAGAAGCGCCGCCCTTCAATGCGAGAGTGGCTTCTTGCCGCGGTGCTCGTGGGAGGTCTAGCCGTCTTCCTCGTCGCGGCCAGACCGACTGCTGGCCTGGAAGCGGTGGACCCTGACCGACTTGCGTGGTCAACTCTCGGCGGCTCGTTATTAGTCGGATTGCTTGCGCTGGCTGGAACTCGGCGGCACCGGCTGCTCGCACGGGCTGGGCCTGCCCTGCTCGGAATGGCTGCTGGTGTCGGCTATGGGCTCGTCGCCGGTCTGCTCAAGGAGATCACGATGATCGTCCACAGTGGGATCTCGAACACGTTTACAACCTGGCCGCTCTACGGGCTGGTGGCGGTGGGACTGGCTTCCATCCTGCTGACCCAGATGGCCTACCGGGCCGGTCCCTTGTGCCGCTCGATGCCCGCGCTGACTGTCGCCGACCCGGCAGCGTCTGTGATCATCGGAATGGTCGCCTTCCAGGAGCGCCTCAACGCGGACGCGCTTGCCGTGCTCGCCCAGGTAGTCGGTTTCGTGGTAATGGCGGCTGCGGCGATACAGCTGGCACGGCGTGAGGCTGGAGACCCGGTGCATCCGGTGGTGGTGCAGCCGCCGCTGTGAGCTCGGTCTCTTTGGTCGTGGATGTTTTTCGGTGCTTCCAGACGAGCTTCAGAAACTATTGATACTTTATACCGGCTATAGCTGTATAAAGTATCAATCGTTTGCGCGGGAGGGTCCGGGAGGGTCCGGGAGGGTCCGGGAGGGGCCAAAGGAGGGGCCGGAGGGGGGTGCGGGCGGGTCCGGGGCGTTGGCCTGCTCGTTAGGGCCCGGTTCGGGCCTTTCGCCGTGAGCTCGCAGGGTGCGCTAACATACACGTTGGCCTTGTGGCCGGGTTGCAACGCGCCTTGGACTGACACCGACGAGGGCCCTTTCGGGTCTGGTAGGTGCCAGGCTCGGGCAGGTGCGAGCCGCCTAGCGCCACGAACCGGGTTTCCCCGGGGGCCCAATCACTAGTTTTCCCATCACCTACAACAAGTCGACGAGAGGTTCTGTTGCCGACAATCGCGCAATTGGTCCGGAAGGGCCGTGAACAAAAGACGGCCAAGA
>JAKAZH010000003.1 GCA_021815935.1 Actinomycetes bacterium | reverse complement strand
ACGCGTCACGGCGCAAAGTCGTCTCGGTCCCCGGCCACGTCGTGCTTCCCCCGGAGCTGACCGGGGTCGGATCACCCATCGTGGTGATGCTCGGAGACAGGTTCCCGATGATCGGCGCTCACAAGGTTCTCGCCACCTACGGCTGCCTCGCCCCGAGGATCATCACCGGACGATTCGACCCGACCTCGGATCGCGCCGTGTGGCCGTCGACTGGCAACTACTGCCGGGGTGGGATCGCCGTGTCACGCCTGATGAGCTCGCGAGGCGTGGCCGTCCTACCCGAAGGCATGAGCCAGGAACGCTTCGAATGGCTGGAAGCCTGGGTCCAGGCGAAAGAAGACATAGTCGCCACGCCAGGTACCGAGAGCAACGTCAAGGAGATCTACGACCGCTGCGCCGTACTCGCCCGAGACCCCGACAACGTTATTTTCAATCAGTTCTCCGAGTTCGGCAACCACCTTGCCCACTACCAGGTGACGGGGACCGCCCTGGGGGCCGTGTTCGAGCACCTGCACGCACAGCGGCCAGGGTCGCGTCTTGCTGCGTTCGTGTCCGCAACGGGATCGGCGGGAACTCTCGGAGCCGGCGACTATCTAGCCGAACGCTACGGCTCGAAGGTGGTGGCGGTAGAAGCCGTGGAATGCCCGACGATGCTCTACAACGGTTTCGGCGAGCACAACATCCAAGGAATCGGGGACAAGCACATACCTTTCATCCACAACGTGTACAACACCGACGTCGTCGTCGGAGTCAGCGACAAGGCCACTGATAGCCTGGCCGTCGCTTTCAACTCCAAGGAGGGCATCAACCACCTTTCTGAGGTTCACGGGGTGGCCGACGAAGTCCTGTCCGCCTTGGAGCACTTCGGCCTTTCAAGCATCTGCAACGTCGTAGCAGCCGTCAAGACGGCGAAACTTCTGGGTCTGGGCCCCGACGACGTCATCGTTACCGTCGCCACCGACGGCGCCGCCCTGTACCGAAGCGAGCTGAGGCGCATCGAAGCGCGAGACTACCCAGACGGCTTCGGTCGCGCCGAGGCCGCCGAGGCTCTGGGCCGCCATCTTTTCGGGGCTGGAACCGACGACACCCTCGAAACCCGCCAGATCGACCGGGCCAGGATCTTCAACCTCGGCTACTACACCTGGGTGGAACAGCAAGGTGTCAGCGTCGAGAGGTTCGAGGCGCGTCGCAGTCAAGACTTCTGGCGGTCCATCAGGCAGGTGCTGCCTGTCTGGGACGACCTGATCCGGGAGTTCAACGCCCGCAGCGGGGTGACCGTAGGCTGAGGTTCTGATCGGTGGAGATGACCTGCGGCGGCTGCGGGACGGTGGTGGACGGGCTCGGCGCCTACCCTTTTCGCTGCCCGAATTTCGCTATAGGCGACGTGGACCATGTCCTCGTGGCTCCGCCGCCGCGTACCAACGGCAGCGAGTGGCCGCCATGGCCGCAGGGTCGGTCACACGGCGACAATCCCTTCGTCAGGTTCCGCGGACTGCTCGACTGCTACCGTCGGTCGCTGGCAGTTGGAATGACTGAAGCGCGATATGTGGATATCGTCACAGACCTGACCAAAAGGATCGAGGCCCTAGACGGGAAAACACTGGGGGCGACGTCGCTGGCACGCAGCAGCCACATTTCCGACTTCTACGGTTTCTCTCCCGGCGGAGGTGTATGGGTTAAAGACGAGACCTCCAACGTGGCGGGTAGCCACAAGGTCCGTCACCTTGTGGGCATCATGGTCCACCTTCTGGTAAGCGAAGACGCCGGTATAACAGACCGAAGAAGCAGACCAGACCTGGCGATCGCCAGCTGCGGCAACGCTGCTGTCGCGGCCGGGGTGGTCGCCGCCGCCGCCCGGTGGAGACTGAAGGTGTACGTGCCAACCCACGCCGACGCCGAGGTCATGGCGAGGCTCGCTGCCCTCGACGCAGTGGTCATAGCTTGCGAGCGTCGGGCCGGGGAGGCCGGCGACCCGACTTACCGTCGCCTGCTTGAAGGCCTCGGGGACGGTGATATCGCCTTCACCTGCCAAGGAGACCTGAACGCCCTGTGCCTAGACGGAGGGCGCACTCTCGGCTACGAAGCCATATCCGAAGCTGTGGCGGCCGGTGCCGTGCCTGATCACGTGGTCGTCCAAGTGGGTGGCGGTGCGCTGGCCACGAGCTGTATCAACGCGTTCGCCTACGCAGCGCAGGCCGGTGTGATTGCCGGCATGCCGAGGATTCATACTCTTCAGCCTCTGGGGGCCCATCCGCTGTCACGTGCGTTCACAAAGCTGAAGGACCGGGCCGGGCCCTCCCCATCTGCCGAAGGAGTGGCCGCCCTGCTCGAAGAGGCGGCCCGCCACAGGTCGCGCTACATGTGGCCGTGGGACGAGCCTCGCAGCGTGGCGTCGGGGATCATCGACGACGAGACCTACGACTGGGTGGCGGTGGTCAGGGGAATGCTCGAAACCGGGGGATCAGCGCTCGTAGCCGGCGAGCAGGAGCTCGTCGACGCGCACACGCTGGCAGCGAAAGCCGGCTTCGCCGCTTCCGCCACCGGCGCTGCTGGGCTCGCCGGTCTCGCGCAGCTCGTAGGCAGCGGCGAAGTGGCAGCGACTGACAAGGTCCTCGTTCTCGCCACCGGGGTGCGCTGACCCGGGGATGCCAAGCTGGAATCCCCGACGGTTCCTCACGTATCGTCAGGACGCTGCGGTCTCCTCCAAGATGGCGGAGACGTCGAACTCCAAGTCGACCTTGTCGCTTACCAGCAGACCCCCCGCTTCGAGTGGGGCGTTCCAGGTGACGCCCCAGTCGCTTCGCCGAAGCGTAGAGCGACCTTCGAAGCCGACCCGCTGACGGCCTTCTTGGTCGACCACGGTCCCCGTGTAGTCGAGCTCGACGGTCACCGGTCGGGTCACGCCTTTCACTGTCAGGTCCCCTCTGACCCTGTAGCGGGCGTCACCTTCTCCTGACACGGAGGTAGATCGGAATGTGATCTCAGGGTAGTTGTCGCAGTCCAAGAAGTCCGCGCTTCGCACGTGCGCGTCGCGATCGGCGTTGCGGGTGTCCACGCTCGACGAGTCGATACGAAGGGACAGGTGCGACCTAATCGGGTTGTCGGCGTCGAAAAAGCCCTCGCCGTCGAAAGAGTTGAAAGAACCTCGCAGTCTCGTGACCATGGCGTGGCGGGCGACGAAGCCAATCCTGCTATGAATCCGGTCGAGCAGGTAGGTCCCAGTGACAGTAGTCGAGATGTCGTCCATTTTCCGATGTGCTCCAATCCACGTTCGACCTTGCCGGTGGCGCCGCTGCCGCGGAGGTGTAAGACCAGCTTCTTCTAGATGACTCTGCCATGGCCTGGCGTTGGACGCTAGGGGCTATCGGCTCTTTGTGGGCCAGCCTCTCGGCGATCCGCCGCCTATATGACTACTGTCGGCGTGCCCCTGGGGAACGTGGCGGTCCGGCCCGGAACGGAGCGGGTCCCGGTCCTGTGACGCTCCAGCCAGGGCGAGCGGGCCGGTCCCGGCCAGCTCGGCGGTCTCGGCCGCCTCCCCGCCACCGTGCGCGCCGGGGCCTTCGGTCGGCTCAGCAGCTTTTTGCCCGGTGCCTTGCGGCAGCGTGTGCTTGACAGCCTCCAGCAGCGCCAGGCCCTGGGTGGCCAAGCCAGCCACGACCTCGGCGACTCCGTCCGCCCCGTTGAGCACGGTCAGGTTGGCGTGGGAGAGGCTGTCGGCTGCCGCTCGGAGCATATCGGGGAGCTGCGCTATGAGCTGCTGATCCAAGGCGACCCGGTCGTGGGCGGCTCCGGCCTCGCCGAGACGGCGGAGCCTTTCCGCTTCAGCCTCGGCGAGAAGCTTGATCCGCTGCGCCTCGGCTTGGGCCGGTCTTATGACCTCAGCTATCAGCTCCCGTTCGCGGAGCTCGGCGTTGCGCTCCGCTAGGGCCGTCTGGGCCTCTAGGACTTCCTGGGTTGTCTGGGCCTGGGCGAGGGGACCGGCCTGAGCCGCCTGGGCTTGGGCTCTGTCCACCTCGGCTTGGAAGCCAGCGCGTGCCACCGCCGTCTGGCGTTCGAACTCCGCCTGGTTACGACGCGAGATCTGCTCCGCCTCCGCCGACGCCTGGTCGGCTTGGGCTTGAGCGACCCGTGCCGCGCGCTGCACCTGGGCGACGTGGGGGGCAGCGAGCGCTTTGATGTAGCCGGAGCCCATATCGTCGATGCTCTCGATCTGCAGGGCGTCGACCACCAGGCCTATCTTCGACATCTCCACTTTGGACGCTTCCAGAGCCTCCTCGGCGAGGCGTTGACGCTCGCGGATTATCTCTTCGACGGTCATCGACCCGATGATGGATCGGAGATGCCCGGCGAAGATCCGCCCGGTTAGGACGCCCATCTTCTCCTCGGCGGCGAGGAATCGCTGAGCGGCGTTGGCTATGCCCTCCGGGTCGCTACCGACCTTGAAAGCGATGACAGCCTTGACGTTCACGGCTATCCCCTGCTTGGTCACGCACTCTTCGGCCACCTCCGCCTCTTGCATGGACAAGGTGAGGTAGCTGACCTTGGAGCGAAGCGGCACTACGAAAGCCCCGTGCCCTGTCACGATACGAAACGGAAGCGACCCCCGCTTGCCGCCGCTTATCAGAAGCGCCTGATCAGGCCTTGGAACGTGCCAACCGAACATCGCTGCTCCTCTCTCGTTTCGGACTTCTCAGCCCGCAAAGGCCGTTACGTCGACCACCCGACCGGGCCGCGAAGCGACCACCAGAACCTGTGAGCCAGCCGGAACCGCCTCGTCGCTGTAGGCGATGAACGGCTCGGATCCCCCTCGGACGCTCAGGAGGACCTCACCCGGCCTGCCCGGGCCGGGTATACGCATACTCAGATGGCCGATCGAGCCGACGAGTTGGTTGCCCGATGAACTGTCCATACCTTTAGTAACGCTACCACCCTGATCGCGTTAGTCGACGGTCGAGGCGGGCCGGCCTGACCGTCGACCCAGGTCGTGAGGCCGCCAGAGCGACCATAGGGGACACGACGCTTTTCGGGCCGGAGACGACCAGGTACTCGACGTTCCTCACATGCGAGACCCGACCGACCTTTTCCCCGCTCGGGTTGTAGATGCCGATCTGCGCTCCCACGTAACGCCTGGAGTCGAAAGCGAGCACCTCCACGTGACCTCGCACCGTGCACATGTCGACGAGGTCCTCGGGTGCTACCCACGACTCGTCGTTGTAGGAGACGACGACGACCCGCGCACGGACGTCGGCGATGAGGCGGCGAAGGGCTTGGGGCATCTCACGCTTTCGGTTGAAAACGCTCTTGGTGGAGTCGTCGCGGCTGTCGACGCGCTTGCAGGCTGTCCCGTAGTGCTCCGGCGAATCCCAGGCTACGAGAGTCTCCCAGATGTGGTAGTTCGTGTAGTACCGGTGCTGGTTGTAAGGGGGGTCGAGGTAGGCGAGGTCCACCGGGTCGAGGCTGGCGGCGACCGTCGCCGCGTCGGCTCGCAGCGCACGGCCGGGACCGGCCAACAGCACGGGGACTCGCAACTCGAGGGGCTTAAACGAACGCGGCGCCCACTTTTTGACATACGCCATCTGCAGTCCTGTAGTCGAGTCGACCCGGTCGGCCGCTTCCATGAGAGAGCAGAGCAGTATCGGCCTGATCGGACTGTCAGAGAAGTCACGGTCGATACGATCCCGGATGACGTCGATGCGCTCCCCGTTGAAAGGCCGGAAGAACCTGGAACGCTCGCAGAAGGTCTCGGTGAAATAGCCGGGGGCGCCTTTCAGCGCGTTGAGGTACCCGACGGCCTCCGAGAGGCCTCGCACGTCCACCCGATCGGCGTCGCATTGGATGTAGCAGCGGGCCAGAACCTCCGAATAGCGTGCCGTGTCGACCGCTGTCACCGCCACGCCTTGACGCTTGAACTCCTGGGCGACCCGGGTCGTACCGGTGAATAGATCCAGGGCGCTCGCAGCACCCGATGACCGAACGAGCTCTCCCAGGATCGGCACGAGGAGCCTCTTAGAACCGAGGTACTTGATCAACTTGGCTTCGCCGGCCTCCATGAAACGCTTCGCAGGATCCCCCGACACTATGACATCGGCTCACGGCCCACCTCGTAGGTCGAGCGTCGGCCGTGCGCGCCGACGGTAAGGTAGCGGGTCATGTCGAAAGTTCTAAGCGCCCTTCCGGTCGGCGAACGGGTGGGGATCGCCTTCTCCGGTGGCCTCGACACCTCGGTAGCCGTGGCTTGGATCCGCCACAACGGGGCGGTCCCCTACTGCTACACCGCGAATCTGGGCCAATACGACGATCCCGATATCGACTCCATCCCCGGTCGAGCCCTCGAGTACGGCGCCGAGAAGGCAAGGCTCGTCGACTGCCGTCGCCAGCTTGCAGAGGAGGGACTGGCGGCTGTCGCCTGCGGGGCGTTCCACATCCGCTCGGGCGGACGCTCCTATTTCAACACGACTCCGCTTGGGAGGGCCGTAGCCGGAACGCTGCTCGTACGCGTGATGAAAGACGACGGGGTTTTCATATGGGGTGATGGCTCCACGTTCAAGGGAAACGACATCGAGCGCTTCTACCGCTACGGGCTTCTCGCGAACCCGCAGCTGCGGATCTACAAGCCCTGGCTGGACAAGAAATTTGTAGGCGAGCTTGGGGGTCGCAAGGAGATGTCCGAGTGGCTCGTCGAACGCGGCCTTCCCTACCGGGACAGTACCGAGAAGGCTTACTCGACCGACGCCAACCTGCTCGGGGCTACCCACGAAGCAAAAAGGTTGGAGCACCTCGACTCCTCCGTGGAGCTTGTCGAGCCGATCATGGGGGTCGCTTTTTGGGATCCCAATGTCGACATACCGACCGAGGACGTGACGGTATCGTTCCGGCAGGGTCGGCCTGTTGCTATCGGGGACCGGACCTTCGAGGACCCGGTGGAACTTTTCCTCGAAGCCAACTCCATCGGCGGCAGGCACGGGCTCGGCATGTCCGACCAGATAGAGAACCGGATCATCGAAGCCAAATCTAGAGGGGTATACGAGGCGCCTGGGATGGCTCTGTTGCACGTCGCCTACGAGCGCCTTTTGAACGCCGTTCACAACGAGGACACCGTCGCCGCGTACCACAACGACGGCCGGCGCCTGGGGAGGCTCCTCTACGAGGGCCGCTGGTTCGACACTCAGGCGATGATGATCAGGGAGTCGCTGCAGAAGTGGGTGGCGGCCGCTGTGACCGGGGAGGTTACGCTGCGGCTTCGACGTGGCGAGGATTACTCGATCGTGACCACCTCGGGCCCGTCACTCTCCTACCATCCCGACAAGCTCTCCATGGAACGCGTGGAGGACGCCGCCTTCGGACCGGAAGACCGCATCGGTCAGCTCACCATGCGGAACCTCGACATCGCGGACACACGGGCGAAGCTCGAACTGTACGCCGGTCTTGGAACCCTCCCCGCCGGAGAGCTCACTCTCGTCGGTGAGATATCCCCCGGAGGAGCCGAGTCGATCACCGCCAACCCGGCCCTCACCGTGGCGGGCGAAGAAGCGCTCGACCAGGCGGCTATCGAATCCGGAGTCGACTAGCCATAGCGAACAGCAGAATGTACCTTAGGCACCGTGGGGCATTCATAGCTATCGAAGTTTGCTGACATCCGTTTCGGATTTTGCGCTTCCTGGCCGGCCCGTCAGACTTCAACTGCCCTTGTTTCAAGCCAGCCCGATTCGATGTCGAAATCCCTTCAAGTCCACAACAGGGTTGCGGAGCGTGCTTCACCGGCGCAAGCCGGCGAGAAAGGTCACAGTCGATGAGCGAAGGGCATTGGGGCACCGCAAGGAGACGCTTGATCCCCCATCTGAGACGACTACCCGAGCCTATCGAAGCGCGCCTTCGCAGGGTTCTCCCTGCCGCGATGCTGGCCGCCAAGGCTTCAACGGCCCCCCGCGACACCGGGTCTCTGCAACCACCGCCCGCCCCGCCCAGCGCCGTTCGTCCCGACGGCACTGTCATACTGCTATACCACAGGATCGCCACGGACCCCTACGACCCATTTCGGCTTTGCGTCACCCCCGAGCACTTCGACGAGCACCTAGACGTGGTTCGACGTCACGCGGATCCAGCACCGCTCGCCGAGGTAGTCAGACGCGGGGGGGTATCCAGACGGGCCAGAGTGGCCGTGACCTTCGACGATGGTTACGCCGACAACCTCCACGCCGGCGGACCGATCCTCGAACGAGCCGGTGTCCCCGCGACGGTGTACGTGACCACGGGTTCGATCGCATCCGACAAGCCGCTTTGGCCCCTTCGCTTGGAAGAGCTGTTCCGTCTCGGCGAGCCTCGCTCTGAGCGGCTCTTCGTGGACACCCCCGCTGGCGCTATCAGCGTTGACACTCCAAACGACGCTAGTCGGGATGCGGCCCTCGCCGTTGCGCACGACCGGCTGACGCCAATGCACCCCTCGGTAATAGCCCTGGCGATGTCCGCCCTGGAGGAGCACTTCGGAGGTGACGTCCCTAGCGTCGAGCGCAGGATGCTCAATCGGGAGGAGCTGCGTGCCATGGCTCGAAGCGACCTGTTCAGCTTGGGAGCTCATACGAGAACTCACTCGTGGCTGTCAGGTCTGAGCGACGACGAACTCGACTTCGAAGTAAAAGGTAGCAAATCCGACCTTGAGGACGTCACCGGCGTCGCAGTGCGCGACTTCGCCTATCCGTTCGGGACGAGAATCTCCTTCGACCGCTCCGCTACAAGGTCGGTACGCCGGGCCGGCTTCTCATCGGCATCCACCACGATCGACGACCCGCTCACCTCGGCTACGAGCCGGCTCTTGCTGCCGCGCCATCCCGTGTACGACTGGGACGGACAGCGTTTTGAGAGAATGCTCCTGTCCTGGCTCGCAGCCTGACAGCATTCGCGGGGCTTTCAGGTAGCAGGACTCACAGACGAGAAGTTGAAGTCCTCGACGACGAGCCCGGGCATCGCGGTGCGGGGGAACCACTCGTTCCACTCCCTCGACAACGCCCTCTCCGTCCGGCCGGTGGCGCTGACCCGGGCCAGCACGTCGAGGGGGCTCTCGTTGAAACGGAAGTTGTTGACAGCCGCTACGACCTCACCCGCCTCCACCAGATACACGCCGTCTCGTGTCAAACCGGTGAGCAGAAGGGTCGCGGGATCCACCTCCCTGATGTACCAGAGGCAAGTTACTAGCAGCGCCCGGTCGGTACCGGAGATCAGGTCCCGTGTCGAGGAGGCCGAACCGGGAAGTTCCAAAATCAAGTTGTCGCCGGGGAACGTCGCCTGCGCTCCGGCTCTCGCAGCGCCAGCGCGGCTCCACAAGAGCCGTCTCAGGATGCCGTCCTCGACGAAAGTCTGCCGTCCTATCAGAGCACCGTTGTCGAATACTGAGACGTCCCCGCTCGAAGCTCTCGCGGCGACGAAAGGGATCGCCTCCAAGCCCGGCTCTTCAGGGTCAGTGCGCAAGTTGAACGGCACGTCGAAGAGGCGCTGGCCGATCCTGGTTTGCGAACCCGACGCCGAGTAGACGTTGTGTCCCTCCATGGCATCGCGACCGCTGGCGGCCTGAGCGGCGAGTGGAACCATGTCGGCGACGGCGTCGGGTGGCAGGATCGTCCGGTAGCGCCCTGCGGGGAGGTCGATCCTGCGCGTGGACCAGCCGAGCCGGACGTCGAGCGACGCTTCGAGCTCGGCTAGGGAAAGCCCTGCCATCGAGCCAGCTCCGCTTCCGGCCCACACGGACGCGCCCGTCGAAATGTCACGCAGCGTCAGCTGAACTTTTGCTGTGGGAGTCACGTGACGGCGCATTGTCCCCGCCGTCGACGCGACCGTCGTCGTCACTACGCTCCCCTCGACGAAACCCGCTGCAACGCGACGCTGGGTCGCCGAGCGACGCAGCACGTCTCCCAGCTCGCCTAACAGCGCCGAAAGGCTCGACGGCTCCACCTCGGGCGCCGGAAGATAGGCGTCGCCGTCTTGGCCGCCGTCGAGCAGCCCCGCGGCGTCGTCGGCAGGGGCGGCGCTTAGCGCGTCTAGTTCCGCTGCACCGAGGAGCGCTTCGACGTCCACGTCGCCTGTGGCGGACGCCGAACCCGCGGAGCGTCCGCCGGGCACGTCCACGTAGCGAACGACGCTGACCCGCCTGAGCCTTCGCCGGCCGTCGGAGGTGATCGTATTGTTGGCGAAGCGGACGTCCACCTCGCTCATATCGTCCACCAAGACGCAGGCTTCACCGCCGGCGCCTTCGAGGATCCGCTGCGCGACAGCCGCAGCTGGCTCTTGGGAGGTGCTCAACGGCCGGACTCGTGACGGACGTTCAGCACGTTGACGTTACAGAACCTGGCCGAGGGACACGCATGGCCGACCGGGGCGACCTGCCCGGGCTGGCCCTTGCCGCAGTTGAACGCTCCGCCGAGCACCACGGTCCCCTCCCCGCCGACCCCGTCCATGGACCCCCAGAACTCCGTGGTGGTCGCCTGGTACGCGACATCACGTAACTGGCCGGCGAGGCGTCCAGAGCGGATCGCGTAGAAGCGCTGACCGGTGAACTGGAAGTTGTGCCTTTGCATGTCGATGGACCAGCTCTTATCCCCTACCACGTAGATGCCGTCGCCGCACCCGTCGATAAGCTCCTCGGTGCTCGGGCCGCCCGGGGCGCTGAGCAGTGACACGTTCGCCATGCGCTGGAGAGGCGCGTGCAAAGGCGAGTCCGCGAAGGCGCAGCCGTTGGAGCGCTCCTGGCCTGCCGCTGCAGCTATTCGCCTGTCCAGTTGGAATCCGACCAGGACGCCGTCGCGGACAATGTCGAAAGACTGCGCTGCGACGCCCTCGTCGTCGAAGCCGACTGTCGCCAACCCGTAGGGCCGTGTACGGTCACCGACCACGTTCATTAGCTCGGACCCGTAGCGAAGGTCGCCGACCATCTCCGGGCGAGCGAACGACGTCCCGGCGTAGGCCGCCTCGTACCCGAGGGCCCTGTCGAGCTCGGTGGCGTGGCCGATCGACTCGTGGATTGTCAGCCACAGGTTGGTCGGGTCCACCACCAGGTTGTAACGTCCCGGTTCGACGGACGGAGCGGCTAGCCGTTCGCGTAGCAGTTCGGGCAGCGCGTCTACCTCGCCGGCGATGTCGCAGCCGGCTCCGAGCAGTCCTTCCCAGCCTCTGGCCATCGGCGGTGCGACCGTTCGCATGGTCTCGAAGCCGCCGGGACCGCCGAGGGAAACTGCTTCCACCACGGGGTGGACGCGGACCCTCCGTTGAAGGGTCGAGGTGCCTGCCATGTCGGCGTAGTATTTGTCCTCGCAGACGGCTGTGACCGATCCGGTTGCGTGGTCGACGCCGGGCGAAGAGATCAGCCCCGACGTCCAGGACGCGAGAAGATCCGCTTTGTCGGCGAGAGGTACCCGCGTCGGGTCGCTCTCGTATGGTGCCACCCACACGGCGTCAGCCCAGACCGGTTCAGGCGAAAGCTGCACCGGCCCCCCGAGTGCAAGGGAGACGACCTTAGCAAGCTCGACGGCCTCCCCAGCGAGACGAACCGCCTCTTCGACTGACACGGAAGCGGCGGCGGCGAAGCCGACGCTGCCTTGGTGGAAGACCCGGACTCCGATACCGATCTCGGTGTCGTCGAGCGAGGTCTCCAAAGCCCCGTCTCTGACAGCGACGTACTGAGTCCTGATGCGCTCGACCCGCACCTCGGCGTGGGCGCAGCCGAGCTGACGGGCCCGACCGAGCGCCGCTTCGCAAACGCCGCTTAACGGCAGCTCCAAGAAGCTCTCGTCGAGTCCGGGCACCTTCGAACCTTAGCAATCCTCCCGACGGCGGACTTCGAGACGATGGGCAGCCGCCAAGACGGCGATTTGCCCTGCCATGTCGACGTCCAGGTCGGTCACTCCGAGGTCGCGGTGGTGAGTGCGCAACACGACGTCTAAGACTCCGTAGCGCAGCGACAGGTCGGGGTGGTGGTTGGCTGTCTCAGCCAAGTGTGCGACGTCGGTGATGAACCTTGCTGCTGTCTCGTAGTCGGGCACGGCGAAACTTACCCTCAGAGCGCCGCTCGTATGAGTCCATCCGGCTAGGTTCGCTTCGGCTATCTCGGCATCGCTCAGCGCTCTCACATCCCGAAGTCTCGCGCGCCCGGAGCCCGCATAGCCGCCTCAGCCGTCACGCCGCGCGACCGGTCGCTCTCGGCGTACACTGAAATTGTGGCTCAACCCGGCCCTGTGGTGGCGGTCGAGGTCGAAGCGAAGCTGCTCGCGCCGGACGGGTTCGTCCTGCCGGAGCTGTCGGGATTACTGAGAGGCTGTGAAGCAAAACCCGCCGCAGTCGTCACCCTCGACGCTCGCTACTACGACACAGCCGATCTTCGCTTAGCGCGTTCGGGGTCAACCCTTCGCTACCGAAGCGGGGAAGGCCGGTCGGGTTGGACCTTAAAACTACCCCGCATGCGCCAGAGAAGCTCCTTGAGTCGAACCGAGATCGACCTCGAAGGCCCGCCAGATCAGGTCCCGGATTCGGCTGTCGACCTCGTCACTGCCATATCGCGGGGCCAGATCCTCGGGCCGGTATGCGAGATGTCCACGCTCCGGCGCCCCGTCGAGATCCTCGACGCCCGCGGCCGGGTCGTGGCTGAAGTGGTGGATGACACCGTGTCGGCGACCTCGACTGGGCGCAAGCTCGCCACGTTCCGCGAGGTCGAAGTCGAGGTCTACGTCACCGGGCGTCGAGCCCGCCGGCTACTCGACGCGGCGGTCGACAGGCTCGTCGAGGCCGGCTGCCGAGCGGAGACCCCTACCCCAAAGTTGATGCGAGCTCTCGGCCCGCAAGCGGCGATACCAGCTGATGTTGCCGTACCGGCGCTCGGTCGCAGCCCTGGCGTCGCCGACGTCATCGGGCACGCCTTGGCCTTTTCGGTGCTGGCAGTTGTCGGTCACGACCCCGGCGTGCGCCTGGGCGGCTGCCCGGAAGACGTCCACCAGCTGCGCGTCGGCACACGGCGGCTGCGCTCCGATCTGCGAACCTTCGCACCCATCCTCGACAAACCGGCGGTCGCGCAAATCCGGCGCGAGATCGGCTGGCTCTGCGACGTGGTGGGAGCAGCGCGCGACCTTGACGTCCTCGCCGACCGGCTGTCCCGTGACGTCAAGGCACTCGGCGGGGACGATAGCCGGCAGGGACCTGCCCTCCTAGGCGTGCTCGACGCCCAGCGAGGCGTCGCGCGGGACGCCCTTCTCGAAGCCTTGAGATCCCCCCGCTACCTGGAGATCCTCGACGTACTGGTAGAGCTGTGCTCTTCCCCGCCGCTACGCCCCAGCCAGACGCTATCCGGCACGGACCCCTCCCAGATGGCGAAGCAGATCGTGCGACGATCCGTTAGAGACCTTGCCGCGGCGGTGGAGCGTCTCGGCAACGAGCCGTCGGACTCCCAACTGCATAGCGTCCGCATCTTTGCCAAGCGTGCTCGGTATGCGACCGAAGCCGTAGCTCCTCTAGCGCACCGCCACCTTGGTGCGCTCGCGGTGGCACTCGGCGAAATACAGAGCTTTCTGGGCGACTACAACGACAGTGTGGTCGCCGAAACCTGGCTGCGAGATGCCGCGGAGCGGACACCGCCGGCGGGCGTGGCGGCGGGCTTGTTGATCGCCGCCGAACGAAGACAGCGCTCCAAGCTGCGCAGGCGCTGGCCGGCCGAATGGAGGCGCGTCTGCGCAGGACCTCTCGCCGAGTGGCTTTAAGAGCCCCTTCCCAGCCGGCCCCGAAAACCGTTTCGTCGCCATCAACTGGAAGATGGTGAAGATAATTCTCAAGGAATACCACCGAGCAGCATTACCCCCAGCCTCTCAGCCGTTCAGGAGTTCGTCGAGCGAACCCGCGAAAGCTCAGTTGGCGGTCTACGGAACAGGTTTCCGACCACCGTTGCGTCGACGGCGTCAACGGCCAGGAAGGCGACTGGACGCAGGAGGCCTACTGCGACGACTGTTACAGCCCCCAGCAGGTAGCCCGCCACCACGTCACCTGGATAGTGGGCCCCTACGTACACACGCGCGAAGCACAGGAACAGGCCGAGAACGAGGCTCGTTGCCGCCAAGACGCGCAGCGCTCGGACCGCTCGCCTGGTTGGCACTGACGCACCACCAAAGCCGCCTTTGGCGTGGAGTCGAAGACTGGAACCCACGTAAAGCGCAAGAAGGATCGATACTGTCAGACCACCGGCGAGGACCGAGTGGTCGGAGGGGAACGCATAGTCGTTCGACTTTGCTACCAGCACGAGGGCTTGAGGATGGGACACGTAAGGACGCAGCTCTTTGGCGGCGTGACCGACGAGCTGGTTGAGGCCGAGCGCCGCGACGGTGCCGATGCCTCCCAAGGCTAAGAGTGTCGTGGCGTGTGAGGACCTCTGCCACCAGGCCACGCAGTAGGCGACTACGAAAATGATGGCGAGAAGTACTGGCCCCAGCCACAGTGCGTAGCCGTGCATGAATCCGTGGGCCCAAGGTGTCTGTCGGGAGAGGTGGTTGAGGCCCAAGTAGACAGAGTTGTTAAGACCTTTGGGTGCCAGCACGGGAACTCCGGTGAGGGCCTCCGGCGGGGTCTGAGATGGAAATGCGGTGGCGACGAGACGTTCCACAGGAGCTTTCTCCGGCTGTAACCCGGTTAACGGAAGGTTGCCTAGGGGTGAACAGTAGACTCCAAAATGGTAGCGGACATCTCTCAGGGAGGATGTAGCGTCTGTTACATGAGTTGGCGTATCCTCACCTACCGGCTGACCGGAGACCAGTCACGCGATCGGGTGGCGGTGTGGCGGGAGCTGCGCCGCGTAGGGGCGGTGGCCTTGCAGTCCGCTACTTGGGCGATCCCTGCCGGCGACCGCTTCGACGAGGGCATCGAGCGAGCCGTGTCCCTCGTAAGGCGCTCGGGCGGTCAAGCGCTGTGCTTCGACGTGTCCGCATCGGAGGACACCCTCGCAGCGCTGGAGGCGCTTTTCACCGCTGAACGTGAGGCCGAGTGGGTCGAGTTCTGCGCCGAGTGCGACAAAGCCGAGGCGGAGTTGACCAGCGAGATAGACAAGCAGAAGTTCACGCTGGCCGAGCTCGACGAAGAGGAGCACAACGTCGACCGGCTTCGCCGGTGGTACCGGGACCTGCGGGCCAAGGACGTTTTTGGTACTCCTGGTGCGTCTCAGGGCGAGCGGCGCCTGAAGGACTGCACTCAAATGCTGGAAGCTTTCGCCGAGCGGGTGTATCAGGCCCGCGGGCGACCTTGACCGAGGACCTACGACGGACCTTTAAACAAGTCGAGCCGAGCACCCTGCGCAGGTGCCGTAGACGCTGAAGCTCGCATGGTCGACGCTAAAGCCGTGATCGGACTCGATCGTCGCGAAAAAGGGCCCGACCGTCTCCTCGGGCAGATCTGACACCTTGCCACATCGCTGGCAGACGAGGTGATGGTGATGGCCTACGGTGGCGCAAAGCAGGTAACCGGAGCGCTCACCGGGTAGCGACAGCTGCTCGACGATACCTGCACGCTCAAGCGCTGCTACCGTCCGAAACACCGTCGCCCGGCCTATCCCCGGATCGAGGCGCGCCACAGCCTCATAGAGACCTGAAGCACTAAGCGGCCGAGGAGCCGTCTCGAGCACGCCCGCAATCAGGTCGCGTTGAGGGGTGATCCTCTCCCCAGCAGCAAGTATGCGGTCTCTTACCGTTTCACTCGCCATCCACGTAGGGTATCACAAGCGAGACTTCACCGGCGCCAGCCAACTTGACGGGTCCTGATCTGTATATGATACTTACTCTCAATATGTAGATTGCACATCATTCAAGGGGACGCGTATGGAACGAACAGGCCGATACAGGAGAGGGCTCGCAGCGATAGCAGCGCTGTGCGCGGGAACCCTCGGGTTCGCCGCCTGCGGAGGGACCGGCTCAAGCGCTGCCCCAAAGGACGGCGTCGTCAAGGCTGTTGGCGCCGAGAACGAGTACGCGAACGTGATCAGCCAGATCGGGGGTCCATACGTGTCGGTTGCTGCTTTAGAGTCCAACCCGAACACTGATCCCCATACCTTTGAGGCCAGCACCTCGGTCGCTGCCGAGATCGCCGGGGCTGACCTCGTCGTGCGTAACGGCCTCGGCTATGACACGTGGGCTAAGAAGATCATGGCGGCAGCGCCAAACCCCAAACGAAAGGTGGTCGACGTCGCCGACCTCCTTGGGCTCCCCGACTCAACACCTAACCCGCACCTGTGGTACGACCCGTCGACAATGCCGGCTGTCGCCAAGGCTGTCGCAGCCGACATGTCGGATCTCGAACCCGCCCATCGGGCCTTTTTCGAAGCGCAGGTAGGATCGTTCGACAAGTCCCTCGACCCGTGGCTCGAGGCGCTCGCCTCGTTCAAGGCACGCTACGGAGCCACGCCCGTTGCGGTTACCGAGCCGGTTGGCGACTACATGCTCCAAGCCGCCGGGTGCGACATCCGAACTCCGTTCAGCTTGCAGGCTGCCATCATGAACGGCACTGACCCCTCCCCCGAGGACGTCACCTTCGAGGACAGCCTCTTGCGAGATCACCAGTTGAAAGTGTTCGTCTACAACCAGCAGGTGACCGACCCGCTCACGGCCTCCTTCGAAAGCCTCGCAAAGAAGGAGGGAATCCCGATCGTCGGCGTCTACGAGACCATGCCCACCCCAGGCTACGACTACCAGTCCTGGATGCTCGCAGAGGTCAACGCCTTGACCAAGGCGGTCGCCGAGCACGCCTCCACGACCAGATTGTGAGGACAGCCTTGACATCAGCCGCCACCCCGGTCCTGCAGGTAGAGGAGCTGACCGTCGCGCTCGGTGGTCACGTCGTCCTCGACAATGTCGCCTTTGACCTCGCCCGAGGGTCAGTGGCTGGCCTCATCGGCCCTAACGGAGCCGGAAAGACCACCCTGCTAAAGGCGATCCTCGGCTTCGTGGCCGCCCAGTCGGGTTCGCTGAAGCGTTCCACGGGCGACGGGCGGGGCACCGCCAGGATCGGCTACGTGCCCCAGAAGATCGACCTCGACCCCGACATTCCCCTTCGGGCGCGTGACCTGGTCGGCCTCGGCCTCGACGGCAGCCGGCTCGGGTTCCCATTCCCCTCGCGCAAACGACGGGCGCTGGTCGACGAAGCCCTCGAAGCGGTCGGGGCGGCGCGGTTCGCGGACAAGCGGGTTGGCAGGCTGTCAGGAGGCGAGCAGCAGCGGGTTCTGATCGCCCACGCAGTGATCCGCCAGCCGGACCTTCTACTCCTAGACGAGCCGCTCGCCAACTTGGACCTGCGCTCCGAACACGAGATCGTCGACCTGGTCGCGGCGCTCGCCCGCCAACGCGGGATCGCCTCTTTGGTTTCGACACACGACGTCAACCCGCTTCTCGGGGCCATGGACAAAGTCGTCTACCTAGCCGCCGGCAAATCCGCCAGCGGCCGCGTCGACGAGGTCGTCACCACCGAGGTCCTGAGCGCCCTCTACGGCCACCAAGTCGACGTCTTACGCATCCACGGCAGGGTCTTGGTCTCCGCCGCTCCAGGTCCTCCCCCACCGCTCGTCGACGCCGCCGCCATGCACCCGCCTGGCGCCGAGCACCCGTCGGCGCGGGTACGGTGGTGAGCGCCCTGATCCACGTGCTGTTCGCCCGGGGGCTGCTCTCCGCCGCCACGGTGCGCACAGCAGCGATCGTCGGTGCCCTTGCAGCGCTCAGCGCTTCGGCGGCGGGCGTGTTCACCGTGATGCGCGGACAGTCTTTCGCCGGCCACGCCCTCGGCGACGTGAGCGCCGCGGGAGGCTCCGCTGCGTTCCTCCTGAGTGTCAGCCCCCTGGCGGGCTTCATCGGCATCGGAGCCGTCGCCGCCGGGGCGATCAGCGCTTTTGGCTCACGAGGAAGGCGTGCCAGGGACGTCTCCACCGGTGTTGTGCTCGGTGCCGGCCTAGGACTAGCCGGGCTGCTGCTTTATCTCGACACGACCCGTTCGTCTACCACCGGGGCGGCCGTGTCGGTCATGTTCGGATCCATGTTCGCGGTCGCGCCCTCGTCGCTGCCGGGGATCGTCGCAGCCACCGGTTTCGTTTTGCTGTCCGTGGCCGCCCTGTACCGGCCGCTGGTCATCTCGGCCGCCAGCAGCGAGCTCGCGTCCGTCCAAGGCGTGCGGGTGAGACTGGCAGAAGCTGGCTTCCTCGGTGTCCTCGTCGTGGCCGTAGCCCTGTCGGCGCTCACGGTCGGCGCGATCCTCGCCACCGCACTTCTGATCGGACCGGCGGCGACCGCGGTCCGGGTGGCATGCCGCCCCGGCTTGGCCATCGTGATTGCGGCGGCGATAGGTGTCGGATCTACCTGGGTTGCGATAATCCTCGCCTACGACAGCTACTACTGGTCTTCCTCGCACGCTGCGTGGCCGGTCAGCTTCTTCGTCGTGAGCGTCATCTTCGTTACCTACCTAGCCGTGGAGCTCTTCTCGGCGATCCGGTCGCGCCGTGCGAAATGCCATCGCCGGGAATTAGTCGGGTCCGCAGGCTGATGTTCTCGAGCTTCATGGTGAACACATGGCTGGCTGGCTCCATCATCGCTGTCCTCGCCGGTGTGGTCGGCTTCTTCGTCGTTGCGCGCGGAGCGTCCTTTGCCGCCCACGCACTTCCTGTCGGGGCGTTTCCCGGCGCCGCGGCTGCCCTCCTACTCGGCACGAGCACCCTGGGCGGCCTGGTCGCCTTCACCGCCGTTGGCGTGGCGGGGATCACATGGATCGGGCGAAAAGCCCGCAGGGACATCGCGACCGCCTTAGCTCTGGTAGTCCTGCTCGGCCTCGGAGCGCTGTTTCTCAGCAGGACCAGCGAGTACGCCCCCGAAGTCGAGTCTCTTCTCTTCGGTCAGATCCTGGGCGTCAGCTCGTCGGAGGTCGCCTTCTTGGTCCTTCTAGCAGCGCTGTGCCTGGTTTCCATCGGCGTCACCTTCCGCCCGCTTTTGCTCACCAGCGTCGACGAGGACCTCGGCCATGCCCTGGGCATCTCGCCCCGGCGAGCTGACCTCGTCTTCCTTGCGATTCTCGGGCTCGCCACGGCCATGGCTGTACCGGTGGTCGGCACCTTGCTCGTGTTCACGTTGATGGTCGGCCCCGCCGCAGCCGCTCAGCTTGTCAGTCCCAGACCCTCCGTCGCCTTGGTCTTGTCGACGGTTCTAGCAGTCACAATCGTCTGGTCGGCGGTCGCTCTTTCCTACAGCTCGGGCTGGCCAGTAGGCTTCTTCGTAGGTGCAATAGCCGCTCTCGTCTACGTAGCTGCCCGGCTCGCGACCGCAGGGAGCTCACGAGCCTCCCGACACACCACAATCAGCCAACCTGGCTGAGGCAGGCGCGAAGCGCCTCGAAGCAGCTGATAACTTGACCAGTTGATGTCTTCTTCAGAGCCCGATAGGAGTCTCCCAAGCACAGGCCGCTCGGCGACCTCACCGGGCGACCCGGGTGACGTGGACGGCTGGCGCCTATGACACGGCCGATCTACCAGGTGAAGGCTGACTTCTTTAAGACGCTTGCGCATCCGGCGCGTATACGGATTCTCGAGTTGCTGCGCGACGGGGAGCGTTCGGTTGGTGAACTGATCCCCGAGGTGGGGCTCGAGGCTTCGCACCTGTCCCAACAACTCGGAGTCCTCCGGCGGGCGAATGTCTTGCAAAGCCGTAAAGAGGGATCCACGGTGCGCTACTCGGTGACAGATCCTCGGATCTTCGACCTTTTGGAAGTCGCAAAGGCGATCCTCACAACCACGCTGTCCGAATCGCGACAACTCTTGGCCGATCTCGAAGGCCTGGAGTTCGTCGAGCATCGTCCGCCGAGACCTTCTGATAGCCGGTCAAGTAGATGAAGTTCTGATCAACTGCAGGACGAGCGAGAGCACTCGACGGACGGCGAGGTAGGCGAACGACCAGAGCACGTGACGAAGACGATCGGGCATTCCCATGGTGAAGACGGACGGTAGCCGGACCGGCCATGCACGCGAACGCCCTAGTCAACAGTGTGATCGAGTTTACGGAACCTACGGGGCGCCCGGCGACGCGAGCGCTACGTCGGGCCGTGGCTCCCCGAACCGATCACGCTCGAGCACACCCCAGAGGACCACGCCGAGATGGCCGAGTCCCTCACGCTGGGGTTCTTGATGCTGCTCGACCGCTTGAGCCCAACCGAACGGGCGGTGTGGCTACTCGCCGAGGTGTTCGGCGAGCCCTACGCGCTCATCGCCACAGCTGTCGGCAAGAGCGAAGCGGCCTGCCGCCAAATCGCCACCCGGGCGCGGCGCCGGCTGCGCGAAGAACGCCCCGCACCACCACAGCACCTCGACCCCGGCCTTTTGCGCAGGCTCCTGACGGCCGTCAGCACCGGCGACCTCGAAAGCACCTTGGAGCTTCTCGACGCCGACGTCGTGCTCATAAGCGACGGCGGTCCCGACCACCATGCCGCACGCCACCC
Organism: Actinomycetes bacterium; assembly: GCA_021815935.1. The sequence goes on along the minus strand of JAKAZH010000003.1, from coordinate 4,067 downwards.
CGTCGTCGGAGCGGACCGAGTGGCTCGCCTCGCCATCAACCTCGCCCGCCGCGGTGAGGTGACCGCCCTCCAAGAAGCGACCATCAACGGAGCAGCCGCCCTCGTCGTCGAGATCGACGGCGCCATGCCCCTCGCCCTCACCGGCGAGCAGCACGACGACAAGATCACCCGCATCTACCTACTGCTCAACGACGACAAGCTCGCCGGCCTCTACGCCCACCCGGCCATCACGTGAGGAGGAGCACAGGGAAGCCGCCGGCTCCGAACCCGATGCCGGTAGCCGTCGAAGCTCACGTTACTCGGGGTGCCGCACCGCAGGGGGAACCACCAGCGGACATCGTCGGAACCAGACGCGCCCTGGTTCCCGCCGGTCCCACAAGACCCGCCCGGAGGACTGCCCGGTCATGGGGCGTTATCCGCGACAGCCTGGAACTGACGGCCCGGCCCCTCGCCGCTCCAACCGGCGCTTCCACAGGAGACTCGTTGAGCAGGGCAGTGCGTACGCATGCCCTGTGCATGCACACACAAGACCGCCTCGGACGCCGAGATCGACAGGCCAGTCGCCGCGGAACCGCAGCTCACCGGCCACAGCTCGTCGCGCACACCCTGCATACGCATGCGTACGCAGGATTGATAAGGCCCCGAGAAAAAGCCCCGAGAAACTCGGATCTTCGACACGAGTCCCAACACGAAACCGCTGGTCACAGCGTTGTGCCTACGCAAACGTGCGCGAAGAACCAGACGAGCTAGTGGCGGGGGATCCGCTCGAACCCGCGACCGATGCCCCCAACGGCGCCAAAAGTGCTGTTCATCCGGCCGTGCATATGCAGGGCTTGACGCGTGCACTGCTCAATGTGGGTTCATTCCTGCAGAGAGTCCCCAGAAACCCGGCCTGGTTCCAAAGAGAGATTCTCCTTCGAATCGGCACCCGAAGGAAAAGCCTAAGCTGCTCAGGCGCTTCGGACCTGGTCAATGACTCGCCACACCCCGCTGCTCGGGTTGCTCCCCGGCGGCGACCCGTCGCCGTAGTGCTTCTCGTCAAGCCTCATCGCTCGCTGCCTCGCCTCGTCATAGCGATTGGCGAGCGACTCGAGTGCTGCCGGGCTAAGAACCTTAGAACAGCCAAGGATCGTCTCGGCGCGGGCCTGCGCATCGTGGCGATCGATGAAAGCCGTCTGGTCCTCGAAGTGCAGCAGGAACCAGAGTTCTATGCAGGGATTCGACACGGCGACGCGGATGCCGTGGCGAACGGCGAGGTCGACCGCCGATTCGAAGTTGGGGTGCTCGTCCCGATCGAACACGCACCAGATCTGATCGTGGGCCCTGCCCCTTCCTCGCCTGGCGTCGTTGACCTCGGCTCGCTGCGCCTCCACCGCCCGCTCGACCAGCTGCAGCGGGCCTGCGCGGTAAGGATCGATGGTGACGCGCACCTGGTCTCTGTGGCGGCGATGCCAGTCGACGAGGTACATCTCCTCGGTCCGGAGGCCCTCCACGAGAACGAGCAGCTCCCGGCGGCGGGCGGTCGCCGACACGCGGCGACGCGGCGGCCCGTTCCTGCCGCGGTTCACGTCCGATCGCCGGACCCGATGAGCTCGGCTGCGGCATCGAACTCCTGGCGCGATAGGATCGGCGTCGCACCGTAACGGCCAGACAGGTAACGGCGACCGACCGCCTCCTCCTTGCGCGGGTCAAGGTCGGCCAGGGCATATAGGCGGGTGCTGCCGTCTCGTCGCTTCTCGGTGAACCAAATCTGGTCACGGCCGAGCAAACGCTCTCCCGTCGAGTCGCCAAGCAGCGCGGCGTCGTGGGAGTTGAACACCAGCTGAGCGCGGCGGGGGTTCGTCGCCGGGTTTTGGAAGAGGCGGACCAGCTCGGCGACGAGAGCGGGGTGCAAGCTGGCGTCGAGTTCATCAGCCAGGAACACCGCACCATCGGCGAGAGCTTCGATCACTGGGCCGACCAAGCCGAACCACACGAGGGTGCCGAGCGACTCGTCGCCTGCATCGAGCTCGACCTCCCCGCCTACGCCTCGGTGGACGAGTCGGACTCCAAGCTCAGCGAAGGCGGGGCCTTCCTCCGAGCCGTTGGGTTCGCCTTCGACCCCTGCAAGGATCCGCACGGCGCGCTGGAGGCGATCTTTCATCACCGGGTCAAGGTCGTGCTTCTTTGCCCCGGTGACGCCGAGGTCGGCGGCCCGAAGCAGCGCGAGCACCTGCTCGCGCTGGGTATCTTGATCGAGCAGCTGAGTCGTCAGGGCCTGCCGGAACGGTCGGCTGTGCGCCTCGGCGAGGCGCAGGTTGCGTCCGAACCATCCATACAACGGGAGCAGCGCCGGGTGGTTGGCCGACGCCGCGGTCGAAAGGAACAAGGCGTTCGGCCGGAGCAGCTCGGTGACGGCTCGGCCCTTGGCCCGTTCGCTCCCCCCGAGGTCGACTCGATCTCCTTGGCGCCGGAAGAGCAGCGCCGCCTTCCCGTGCGGGTAGCGATAAGCCCACTCTTCGAGGACGCGCTCGTCGTCGAGCACGAAGCCGTACTCGTGGCGGACACCAGCGAGCACAAGATCGACCTCGAGACGCGAGGGCGACTGCCGCGCCTGCGGGTCGAGCAGGAACGGCCGCCGGGGAATCCCGCCGGTGGGACTCCCAGACCGGAAGGAATGCAAGACGTGCGTCCGCATGTCGTTCATCGCCTTCACGAGGTTCGACTTGCCAGACCCATTTGCGCCGAACACCCCAGCGGCCGGAAGCACTCCAACCAGCCGGCCGCCCCCTCGCCAGGGCACCTGGCGCACCACCTCTTTCTCGGCCAGAGCTGACGCCACTAAGGAGAGCTCGAACTCGTCGCGGAACGACCGGACGTTCTCGCCCCGGAAGGCGAGGAGCACCGAAGCGTCACGGCCAGGGCTATGCTCTGTCATAGCGTGATTATCGCAGAAAATCGTCGGGATTACCAGTCTGATACTCTAGCAGGTGATGCCATGGTTCGAGCTGACGTGCGGAGCGGTTGAAGAGCGATGCCGTTCGCGTACGACAACCTGGTCGAACGGACACAAGGTCTGATGCCGATCTGCGGGCGCACGACGGAGTCCCCAGCGCTCTCGGCCTGCCATCAGCCAGCTCGTGAAGCGTCGGACGTACCACATAGGGTCCGAAAACCCGTCCGAGCAGCTCATGCGGCGTGATACTCGTTGATCAGCCCGCCGAGAACCTCGTGGCGGCGGATGCGTGTGATCCTCGCTGGCGGCGGCGACGCCGCATTTCCACGAGGGACCTGCGCAAGCATCGCAAAGCCCCGGTGCGGCCAGTGCTGGTTGTAGTGGCGCACGTAGCGGTCGAGCACCCGGCGGAGATGGCGTTCGTTCACGATCAAGAGACGGTCGGTGCACTCCGATCGGACCGTTCGCACCCGCCGCTCGGCGATGGCGTTCGCTTTGGGGGCCCGAACAGGACTTCGTAGGATCCTTGCGCCCTCGCCTTGCCACACCGCGTCGAAACCAGGGGCGAACTTCGCGTCCCGGTCGCGCAAGACGAACTTGACGTCGATACCGGAATCACGAAGCTCGGCGGTCACGTTGCGGGCCACCTGGGTCACCCACGCCCAGGTGGGATTCGTCGTGATACCGGCGAGGAAGACCCGGCGCGTGTCGTGATGGATGAAAAAGAGCACGTAAAGCCGGCGCGGCGAGATCGTGTCAACCGAGAACAAGTCGCAGGCCACGATGACTGCGGCTTGTTGGCGGGAGGAACTTGCACCAGGTTGCAGAGCTGCGCCGTGGTGCGGGCTCGACGCCGCGGGCTTCCAGCACCCGGGCGATCGTGGACCTGCTGCGCGCCGGGAACGAGCAACTCACCTCGGATCCGCTGGTACCCCCAAGTCGGGTGGCCGTGGCTGTTGGCGCCGCAGGACCTCAAGCTCGTGGCGGCCCACCAGGATCTCGATCTCCTTGGACCCGCCCATTCGCAAGACGAGCAGGACGAGCGAGAGCACTCGACGGACGGCGAGGTAGGCGAACGACCAGAGCACGTGACGAAGACGATCGGGCATTCCCATGGTGAAGACGGACGGTA
>JAKAZH010000145.1 GCA_021815935.1 Actinomycetes bacterium | reverse complement strand
TCGAGGCATCGAGCGACCGGTCCACTCGCTTCACGCCTACTTCCTGCGCCCGGGCAATCCTCGTATACCGATCCTCTACCAGGTGGATCGGATCCGTGATGGAAAGTCTTTTACTACCCGGAGGGTCGCGGCTATTCAGCAGGGCGAGCCGGTCTTCCATCTGTCCGCGTCGTTCCACGTGCCGGAGATAGGCGTCTCGCACCAAGAGCAGATGCCGTCGGTCCCCGACCCCGAGACCCTGCCCACGTGGGAGGAGGCGATGGAACCTTACCGGTCGCAGCTCGGGGACTGGTTCGACCGGCCCCGGCCGATGGACGTCCGCCATGTGGGAATCCCACTGCGCACCTCCCCGGTTGAGTCGACGCCGCGTCCGCCCACCCACCGCGTCTGGTTCCGAACGGACGGGCGGCTGCCCGACGATCCGTTGACCCATGCGTGCCTGGCAGCGTACGCGAGCGACATGACGCTCCTCGACACTGTGATGATGCCGCACGGTCTCATATGGACCGAGGGCATACAGGTCAGCTTGGACCATGCCATGTGGTTCCACCGACCGTTTCGAGCGGACGACTGGCTGCTATACGACCAGCACAGCCCGAGCGCCGCAGGGGCGCTCGGGCTTGCGACAGGAACGATATACACGCGAGACGGGATCCTGGCGGTGTCGGTGGTACAGGAAGGCCTGCTCAGGACCAGGGCGCTGGCCGGTGAGGCCTGAACAGGTCTGCCATCGCGTCGCTCGCCCGACCTGGGGTCCCTGGCGCGACGTCCCAGGACTTTCAGCGCTGGCCGATCGGAACGTAGTCCCGGGTTTCCGCTCCTGACCACAGCTGTCTCGGCCGGTAGATCTTGGCGTCCTGCTCTATCAGCTCCTGCCAATGGGTGAGCCATCCCGCAACCCGAGGTATGGCGAACAACACGGTGAACATCTCGGTCGGGAAGCCCATGGCCTGGTAGATCAGACCGGAGTAGAAGTCCACGTTCGGGTAGAGCTTGCGCGATATGAAGTACTCGTCGGACAGCGCCACCTCCTCGAGCTTGAGGGCAATGTCGAGGAGCGGGTTCTTGCCGGTAACACTGAAAACGGAGTCCGCCGTCTTCTTGATGATCTTCGCCCGAGGGTCGTAGTTCTTGTAGACCCGGTGCCCGAAACCCTGCAGCTTGCCCTTGCCCGCCTTTACCGAATCTATGAACCCTTTGACGTTGTCTATCGAGCCGATCTCGGTGAGCATCTTGAGCACAGCCTCGTTGGCCCCGCCGTGACGCGGGCCGTACAGCGCGGCGGCCGCTGCTGCGGCGGCCACATAGGGATCCGCGTGGGAGGAGCCGACTGTACGCATTGCGAGCGTCCCGCAGTTCTGTTCGTGGTCGGCGTGCAGGATGAAAAGCACGTCGAGCGCTCGCGCGAGTACCGGGTCGGGCTCGTAGTGAGGCTCCGCTACCTTCCACATCATCGCCAGGAAATTCTCGGAGAAACTGAGGGCGTTGTCGGGAAACACGAACGGCATGCCCTTGCTGTAGCGGTACGACGCCGCTGCCAACGTAGGAACCTTTGCTATCAACCGGACGATCTGGCGCGAGCGGACCTCGGGATCCTCGATCTTCTTCGCCTCAGGGTAGAAGGTGGACAGGGCGGCGATCCCCGACACGAGCATGCCCATCGGGTGCGCGTCGTAGTGGAAGCTGTCGACGAAGCGTTTGCGGAAGTTCTCGTGGATGTACGTGTGATGGCGGATGTCGTCGCTCCAAGCTTCGAGCTGCTCCGCGCTCGGCAGTTCCCCGTGGATCAGCAGATAGGCGACTTCGAGGTATGTCGACGATTCCGCTATCTGCTCGATCGGATACCCGCGATAGCGGAGGATCCCGGCGTCGCCGTCCAGATAGGTGATCGAACTCGACGTGAGCGCCGTTGTCATGAACGACGGGTCGTAGAACCACACGTTGGGGAGAAGCTTGCGGAACTCATCAGCCGACACCCCCCCATCTGCGAGAGGTATTTCCACGACCTCGCCGGTGCGGTTGTCGGTGACGGTAATCGATTCGGCCACTGCTCCCCCTATCGGAGAAAGGAACTCTTTTCTGGCGTATGCTACCCGCGGATCGACGCACAGCGCCCATCGATCCCGACGCCCGCGACCGGCGCTTGCGCGATGATGGCACGGTGGAAGACCAAACAGCCGGGGAGCTGGACCTCGACGGGATACGCCGAGGGATCGACGACGTCGACCGTCGCCTCATATACCTGCTTGCCGAGCGATCGCGACTGGTAGGCGAGGTGGTCCGCTACAAGCGTGCGCGCCGGATGGCCGTCGTGGACCGCGAGCGCGAAGAGCGGATGCTCGAGCGGATTGGGGGTCTGGCCGAATCGGAGGGGCTCGACCCTAGAGTCGCACGCCAGGTTCTTCGAACGATCATCGACGGGTTTACCCTGCTCGAGGTGGAGGAGCTCGGCCCGGACTTCGCCGCCGCAGCGGGCAGCGCAGCCGAGTCTTCGTCGAAGGGTCAGTCGGCCAGCTCGTAGCGGTACACGTTCGTGTCCCTTGACGTGAACCCGATCCTGCGGTAGAGGCGGTTCGCCTCCTCCCGCGACGGCCGCGACGTGAGCTCGACCGTGCGCGCGCCGTGATCGGCTGCGATCCGTAGTGCGGCGCGCGTCAGGGCCTCCCCGCAGCCGCGTCCTCGTACCGCCTCGTCGGCGATGACGTCTTCGATCCACGCCCGCAACCCGGTAGGGATCCGGAACAGTGCGAGCGTCAGCGTTCCCACGATCGGACCGCCCGCTCCGTCCCTGGCGAGCAGAAGGATGGTAGCCGCCGACGAGGTGATCTCCCCGACCTGCTCGACGCTCGGGCGAGAGGAACTTGACGAGAGGAACGGCAGAAGGCGCCCGACAGCATCCACGATCTCCGGCGTTGGCGAAGTCGCCTCTTCGATCACGAACATCGACCCAGAAGTTAGCGCCTCGGCGAGACCGAACGCGATTGTCCTTGGTCGGCGGGTAGTGTCTTCGAGTGCAGTCGCTGCGCTGGGAACAGGAGATCACCCTCAAAAGGCCGATCCTTGTCCTCGCCTTCGAAGGCTGGAACGACGCCGGCGAGGCAGCCTCCCTGGCTGTGTCCTATCTCGGTCGGGCGTGGAGGGCGGAGCGACTCGCGACTATCGACGCCGAGAAGTTCTACGACTTCACCTCGACGCGCCCGGAGGTTGCTCTCAAGGAGGACTCCACGCGCGAGATCGTCTGGCCGGACGTAGACATTCTCGGCGCCAGGATTCCGGGGTCCCACCATGACCTCGTCCTCGTACGCGGCGTCGAGCCGCAGCTGCGATGGAAGACCTTCGCAGGTCTCGTCACCGAGGTGGCGACTCGTCTCGGCGCGGAGATGGCCATCACGCTCGGAGCTCTGCTCGCCGACGTAGCCCACAGTGCACCGGTCCGGGTGTCGGGCGCGTCCGACGACCATGAGCTCGCCGAACGCCTCGGGCTTTCGCGGCCGCGCTACGAAGGCCCGACCGGCATCATCGGCGTGCTCAGCAACGCTCTGGCGCAGTGCGGTTTGCCGACCGCTTCGTTTTGGGCTGCAGTACCTCACTACGTGCATCAGCTGACCTCACCGAAAGCCGCCCTCGCCCTAGTCGAGCGGGCCAGCGACCTCCTCGGGGCTCCCGTCGACGCACACGAGCTCCGAATAGCGGCACGCGACTACGAGCGGCGCGTGGACGAGCGCGTAGCCGACGACGCGGAGGCCGCCGCCTACGTGGCCGCTCTGGAACGCCAGAATGACCCAGACTGGGAGAACGCCCCGGAGGACCGGATGCCTTTGATGGACTCCCAGAGCCTCGCCGCCGAGGTCGAACGCTTCCTCGAGGATCACCGCAGCAGCGAATAGGCGTCACTGCTCAGGGAGCGAGCTCAGGTCCGTATCCGTAGAAGATGTCGGTCTGTCGGAGAACCCACGCGAAGCGGGCGACCCCATCGACGACATCGGCAGGCACGTACTCGCCGTCGGGGCCCGCCAGATCGTGGGCTCTCTTGGTGAAACACATGACCAGCCCCTCCCACTGCCGGGGGTTCAGGGCGCAGATCGCCTGGAAAGACCGCCCTCGGCTGGCCTTGACGACCCGTGAGAGGAGGTCCTGCGCCAGGCGTCCTTTCCTGCGCTCAGGAAGGTCTCCGAGGACGGGGACGTCCGTCAATCCGAACCGGCCCGGATCCTTCTCGACCGCCACGTGGGCGAGGTAGCCCCTTGCGACCAGTGCGACGCCTATGACGGGCGTGAGACTCGCGACGGGCCGGGCGAGACGGTCCATATACGACACACCGAGCGGGTTGGACAGCGGGCTGAGCGAGATGACCGTCGCCATCGCCTCATCGACGGCGGAATCGAGATCCTTCGCGACCGATCCTGCGTCACCGAGCGACGCCAGCGTCGCCTTAAGCTCCGACACTCCGACGCGCGACCGGGCGGCGCGTACCCCGAGCGACTGGCGCAGCAGGTTATCAGCTCCGCCAGGTAGCCGGCCGCGGGCGGTCGAACGCCACTTCGCACGGCAGGCCTCGTATGGCGTCGAAGGCCAGGCGAACCCAGCGACCTCCTCCCGCCAGCGGCTCCGGGAGAGCGTCCTCGGAGAACCAGCCTACGTCGCGGGTTTCAAGCGGATGGGGCCTCAAAACCCCTCCGACAGCCCTGCAGTGAAAGACCAAGGAGTAAAAGGGTAGTCCGGTCGAGCCGAGTCGTAGACCGTCGAACACGGCGACCAGCCGGAGTGGCTCGGCGTGAATCCCCGACTCCTCCTCCACTTCCTTCACGACGACTTCGGCAGGGGAGTATCCGATGTCGGCCCAGCCCGTCGGATACAGCCAAACTCCTGAGTCGCCGCGCTGGATCAGCAGCAGCTGCCCTTCGTCGTTGCCTACCAGGGCACCTACCGTCACCTTGGGCGTGACGTAACCCGAGACGCCCGCGCCGACGCTGTCGAGCCAGCCGGCGAGGATCTCCTCCCGGTCGAATCTGGCGTTGTCGTGGTGCGCGGCAACCCTGATGTCTGCCGCTACTTTGAGCACCTCCTCGAAGCGCTCCCGCTCGTAGAGACTCTCGGTGAAGGCCAGCCCGGTCCTGGCGATACCG
>JAKAZH010000144.1 GCA_021815935.1 Actinomycetes bacterium | reverse complement strand
GATCTGTACTCGCTCCAAGGTGTCCGCAACCTAGGACCGACATTACGGGCCTGGCGGTCCGAGTGGGAAATTCGGCGACCTCTCGCCCCTTCCGGTCTTGACGTTCCCTCTGGAGCAATGCACCCCCGCGGTTACGTAGTCTTGCAGCACGGTGTGCGTCTGGACCGTGTGGTCGGTGCATACGACCGCTGGCTGCAGCAAGTCCCCGGCGTCTACCGCAGTGACGTTCTCGACGTCGCTGACGCCAAGCACCTTCCTCGTGTAGAGGATGACCCTAACTGCCTCGGGCTCGTTAAGCACTACCACAGCCTCGTTCCAATGGGGCAAGAGGCTCGCCGACCCGTGTTTCTTCTCCGATCTGCGGACGGAGCGATCGGCGCCCATCAGCAAGCGGTGCAAGCCGCGTTCGGACACTTCAGGGAACTCACCACTCGAATTCTCGACGCCGTCGGCGTTCCCGCCCCACAATGAGCCCCCGTCCCACCGATAAGAACCGGCCTGGATCCCTATGATCCGGCGCCGGACAAGGCGTGTCTCTTGGGGGCAGCCGCTCGGGAAGCCCCTACTCGAGACGCAGCTGGCTGGTGAGGACCCGTAATGCGGTCGGCCAGTCGGGGGCGAGCGCCATGTGTTCCGGGGCGAGCAGGTGGGAACCGAAGAGTACCCGACAACGCACGCTCGAAGGCATGGCGTCGAGGACCTCGACGTGGTCGTCGACGAACCCGTCCAGTCGAAGCCGGCTTGCGATAGGGCCCTTGTCGGCGCGGGACGCACTGAAGTGCCAGCGGTCGGGCGGTATCGCGCATCGGTCAGGGAAGCGGCGGGCGAACAGCCACTGCCGGCACCTTTTCTCCTTGGCCGAGCCGACCTTGGACACGATGAAACACGTCGCCCACGTCGCCAGCTCCGCTATCGAATCAAACGCGCCCGGCACCTCGGGGGTCGCCAGATAATCCTGGGAGAAAAAAGTGTCGTCGTCGCCGGGCCCGTCGGCGATAATGACGCCGCCGATGTCAATCCCGATCCGAGGCGCCAACCCGTCGCTCGAGTCGCAACAATGTTCGCTCACGTCGAACCAGCCGGAAGGCGACAACGGTCCGGACGTCGTAGATTCATCGCTCGCCGTGTCTACCCAGCGCGGGCGACGGGTCACGGTCGCGTCATCGCTGGCTGATTGTGCCTGTGTTTCGGCTTTAAAGGTCTCACGCTCGGCGCCGCCAACTTCGTACGAGCAGGGCTGTTTCGATGTGGGATACGGCATGACGGCCGATCAACTTGTCGGGCATGAGCCGCCGGAAGTATTCGACCTGTTCGGCTACGTTGAAAGCTTTGAGTCGAGGGTCGGTCTCGACGCGGCGAACTGCCCTCCGCTGCCGGGTCGTTCATCTCCGGCGTTTGGGACGCTTTCGTGACCCGGGCCTCGGCGGGGTCCCCGCAGGAGTGAACCGGCCCGCCGGCGCCCGGCGACCTCCTGGCTGCAGCCCCTTGCCGAGGATCGCGTCCCGCTCGCCACGGGGCCGGGCGTTGAAGCGGGCCATGAAGGCCTCGACCGCCTCGGGGTCGTCAATTCGAACGCCCTCGGCCGCGGCTTGGCTCCACAGGCGCTTGCCGAAACTGTAACGCTTGGTGTCGGCCATGTTCGCCCGGAACAGTCCTTCGATGCGACCGAGGTGGTCGAGCAGAACGTCTGCGGGCTCGCTCTCCTCGTCGAGCAGTTCGGTTTCGGAGAGGAAGGTGACGAACATCGCCGCCTCGGCGAGCACCTCGTCGAGCTCTTCAGGCTCCGCCATCACCTTGGCTGGATACAGCTCGAGGTAGATCTCGTCGAGGTCGCGACGCGTCCAGCGAGTGAGATGACCGTCCACGTTGCCCCACTTGTAGTGGAGCAGCCCCTCGGGGGCATCAGGATCGAAGACGGCATCGCCACGGGTCGCCCAGGCGGCGAACCGCCGCTTCAGTTCGGTGCGCGCCGCCTCGTACTCCTCTTCGCTCTCAGGCTCCCAGCGCGAAGTAGTGTCGTCCACCGCCCCATCTTGCCCGATCGCCAGGGCCTGCCTCACACCGCACACCTGTTCGACCTTTCGACCCACGGAAGTAGCAGGAGAGCCACAAAAATCCGGCCGCGCTGCAGCTTCGCCACCCCTGCCATCGAGATCCCGACGAAGCTGCGATACGCCGATTGAGATCACAGCCAAAGCGCCGCAGCTAAGAAGCCGTCGAGCCGGCCAGCCGCTGCGACGCTCGGCGCAAACCGCTACCCACACGGCAACTGCCAGCCACTGCGGGGTCCCGGCGGGACCGTACCGCAAGCTACCGGAGCCGACCATCTCGGCGGGCGACTCGCTGAAGCCAGTCAAGCCCCCGGCCCGCAAGCGGTGACCTTGAGCGGCTTAGGGGTCCGCGCTCGTTTGGCTGTCACCGTTTGAGTCGTCGAGCCGCCCGGGAGCGGGCTCGGCGTCTGTCGCGCCGGTCGCTCAGGCGGCGTACCTGCACGGGCGTGTCGTCGCCGACGACGGGCCGGGTGGGGGCGCGGTCGAGGCGACGCTGGAAGGCCGACCTGATCCAGTCAGGCCTGATCCCCCCGTTCGCCCAGCTGTTGATCTCGCTGACGACGAAACGCTGCCCGTCACGGGCGAGCCCGACGTTGAAGCGGCGCTGTTGCGGGTCGGTGACTATAACAAGGTAGCCGGATCCGCATTCGATCGCGTCGACGTAGCCGGCGGTGCAGTTACGCATCAACCTGGCGTTCCTTAGAACCTCAGCCGGCGTCTCGGGAAGTTCGACCGTCCAGCCTGGCGCCTCGTCGAAAGACTCCTCGATGAGAGCGGCAACGCGGTCGGGGTATTCGAAGCTCCCCGCCGCCACCGCCGTATCAAAGTCGACTTCACGCTCACCGCGGGGCGGGCGCCGACAAGCGGGAACAGCCGGGCAGGCCGCAGCCCACAGACCGCCACGGGCGGCTGCGACCGCTGCATCACGGGCAGTCAGATCACCGACAGGAAGATGACGTAAAGCGGACCTGGCCACGACCGGACTGCCCTCCTCGATCAGTTCCCGTGCGTGCTCGCCTGTCAGGGCGCCGGGCCAAGCCGAGTCCACAAGCCACACCAGACCGTCGGCCTGGCGATGGCATTTGAGCACCTCCACGAGCGCGTCTGGGACCGTCGAAGCCTTCCAGGTGTTCGGGGTACCGAACACCGCTGCTGCTGTCCGGGCATCCGATAGGTCCACGCCGGCGAGGCGGCCCGTAGACAGCTCCGCGGCCGACACCAAGTCGCAGCGGCGCAGCGCCACCAAGAACCGCTCGGGCGCTCTTCCCAGCAGATACGCCCAGGCGTCCGCGCCGAGTCGAGTCAGCAAACGCCTCAGTCTGAGCCGGTCAAAGTGGCGGTCGCCGGCCCGGACAGCGAGTTCCACCGTAGCCATATCGTAGGGGTAGCGGACCCGCTCCGACAGGTCGGCCGGGCACAGTCGATTACTCAACAAATCGGCTGTCGCGTCCAGCAGACATCTAGCGACGATCGCCTCGTCTAGATCGAAGACCACCTCGGACCTCGCCAGCTGTCCGACCTCGCAGAGTCCAGCTGTCGCGACCAGCCCGATCTGAGCCTCGGTGCTGCCGGCGGCGGCGACCCGCTCAACGATCCCAGCCCCAACAATCCCAGGCTCCACGAGCCACTGCAACCATACTGCGATCTCCGTCTCCTCCCACTCGGGCGGGTCCCACTCGACACCTACCCAGTCCGAGAAACGGCCCTGACCGAGCCAGTCAAACGCAAGGTCGGGGTCAACAAGTCGCCCGGGGCGATCGGCGAACATCGCGAGAAGAACACGCCTCCGAGCCGCCATCGGCACAACCCGCCTCAGGCAATCTTGTAGATCCCAACGGTCGTCGAGTCGCAACGGCCGGCACGCCACAGGGGCGTCCTCCGCTGACTCGACAAGAGCTTCGATAGCCGCCGTGTCGACCACAATGGCCGCCGAAGCCGCCCACGACAACACCTCCGCTGCTACCGCAGGCCCGAGGCGATGATAAAGCAGACGGCCGACACAACGCACCACCCGCCTCGTAGCATGACCACCCGAAAGCGGGAAGCCGAGAATCACCTCACATAACCGGCGGGCCGTGCCGAACCGGCGAGCCACTTCGTCGATAGTGCTCATCTCGGCGAGTTCGTCGAGAGCGGCCTGGGCATGCAACACCCAACCGCCGACCACAAGCGGCGAATCAATCACATTATCCATCGCGAACCTCCTAGTCTTGCGTGACGAGGCGCGCCGCTAACGCGGGCGCCGTGAACGCAGCGGCGTGAATCCCGACCGACAGCGCCCGTCCGGACGCCGTTAATGGAGGCCGACCCAAACAACCGGGACCCCGCGGACGCCGACACCGTCGCGTCCGGACCGGCAACACATCTGCCGGCTGCTCCCTTACCGCTGCAGGAGCCTATTCAGTTGCCAAGAAGCACGACTAACTGATGTCTGTCAGCGCTCTGGCAACCGGCGCTCTCAAGCCCGGTAGTGATCACTATGACACACATACCGCCAACCTGTCAACACCGAGTGCCCTGAACCATCGTTCAGCGCGCAGCCCTCCTCCCCGGGTGTTGGGAGGAAACTTACGGGGTCTTTGACCCTCTTCGACCCGGGCATGGCGGTAGTGACGTAACTCAAGTTGCACGGCACGGTGTTGGTGACAGACTTCGCCGAGAAGGGGCGAAGGCAGTAGCTGATCTTCGCCTCAAAGCAGTGCCATAGTCCTCGCCGGCCATGACTATGCCCCTCCCGGCGCCATCAGACAACTACCGCACCAGCACGGGATCCACGCCGCAAACACCTCTCAGCCGATTCGCAACCCCACCCGGAAATTCCCATCAACCCGAGAACTCAAGATCGACATCCTCCGTACCAGGAGCTCAACCGACGCGACCATGATCTCCTAAGTCCGATTTGGCGCTGGAACCACAGGTGGTGGATCGTGCAAACCTGACACCGAGCAGTACACTACTTTCAAACCTGCGAATTCGGCGATCTGCCGCAGACCGTGCCGGCCGATATTGACGGGAAGTCCTATGACTCTTTTCCCTGTGGTACGGTCTTTCACCGACTCCCGCCCACCGACGACCTCAGCCT
>JAKAZH010000143.1 GCA_021815935.1 Actinomycetes bacterium | reverse complement strand
GTCTTCTGGTGTCTCGACAACCCCAGAATCCCAGTAACGGCGGGCACTTTCGCGGATGGTCCACCCCAGACCCGCCCCAAACGGTGAACAATCGGGGCTAATAGTTACATGAACGGCGAGACTATCCGGGTGGACGGCGCCATCCGCATGCCTCCTCGTTAGCGACATGAAGCGCACCCTTTACGAAAAGGATCATGAAGAGTTTCGCCACCTGGCTCGGGCCTTCTTCCTCAGAGAATGTGCCCCCCACACTCAGCGATGGGAGGAGCAGGGTCACGTCGACCGTCAGGCCTGGGCCCGCGCCGGGGAACTCGGTCTGCTCATGTGGGCGGCGCCTCCGAAATTCGGAGGCCTCGGCATCGAGGATTTCCGGTTCAACGCTGTGCTGACCGAGGAGTTTTTCGGGTGCGGCGTGGCCGGGCTTGGGATCGCCGTCCAAAACGACATTGTCGCTCCTTACCTGCTGGCCCTCGGCACTGAGGAGCAGAAGGAGCGGTGGCTTCCCAGGTCGGTGCAGGGCGACTACATCTGGGCTATCGCCATGTCGGAGCCCGCGGCCGGGTCCGACCTGGCTTCGATGATCACGACTGCTCAACCTCAGGAGGGGTCGTTAACTCTCAATGGCTCAAAGACTTTCATCACCAACGGCCTCCTCGCCAACCGGGTCATCGTCGCCGCCAAGACCGATCCCAAGGCCGGCCGCCGAGGGATCACCTTGATGGTGATCGAGGAAGGCATGGCCGGGTTCACCAGGGGCCGCAAGCTCGACAAGGTCGGCCAGCGAGCTCAGGACACTTCCGAGCTGTTCTTCGACGACGTCACCGTCCCGGCCGAGAACATCCTCGGCGAGATGAACCGCGGCTTCTACCACCTCATGGCAAATCTGCCGCAGGAGCGCCTGGGTATCGCCGTCGCCGCAGTAGCGTCGGCGGAACGGGCGCTCGACCTGACGGTATCCTATGTTCGTACGCGGCGCATCTTTGGTCAGCCGCTCGGTGCTTTCCAGAACACCCGGTTCGAGCTGGCCGACCTCCACACCCTCGCCCACGCCTGCCGGGTGTTCGTCGACCGTGCGGTCGAGGCCCACTGTGCCGGCGAGCTATCCGCCCAGGAGGCCGCCGGAATTAAGCAATGGGTCACCGACCGTCAGTGGGAAGTGGTTGACCGGTGCGTACAGCTGTTCGGCGGCTACGGGTACATGAACGAATACGAAATCGCCCGACTCTGGCGCGACAGCCGCGTCCAGCGGATCTACGCCGGTTCCAACGAAGTGATGAAGGAGATCGTCGGCCGCAGTCTGAACCTTGAGGGCGAAGAAGCTCCGGGCCGTTTCTCCGGCGAAAGCCGCAAATGACTACTACGAAGAATCTGTCCGGTCTTGAAAAGTTCCGTGCTTCGGTGCGCACCTGGTGTGCCGCCAATGTGCCGAGTGGCTGGCGGGGGGCTCAGACCGGGGTCAGCGACGAGGAGAGCGTCGCCTTCCAGAAGGAGTGGTTTCAGAAGCTGCGCCACGCAGGCTACGCCGTGCCCCATTGGCCGTCGGAGTGGGGTGGTGGCATGTCCGTCGCCGAGCAAGTAGTTCTCTATCAGGAGTTGGCTGCTCACGACGCCCCTCGCCTGGCGCTGCAGTTCGTGGCCATCCACCATGCCGCCTCGACTCTTCTGGCCGCTGGCACCGACGAGCAGCGACGTCGACATCTTCCGGCCATCCTCGATGGCGAAATCTGGGCTCAGGGCTTCTCCGAACCTGAGGCCGGTTCGGATCTGGCGGCGTTGCGGACCTTGGCCCGCCGGGAAGGCGACACGTTCTACGTGACAGGGCAGAAACTGTGGGCCAGCGGGGCCAGCCATGCCGACTGGTGTCTCCTGCTAGTTCGCACCGATCCGAGCGCCGCCAAGCGGAAAGGCATCTCGTACCTTCTGCTCGATTTACGCACGGCGGGTATCGACATTAGGCCCATAACCAATGGAGTCGGTGAGTCGCATTTCTGTGAGATCTTCTTGGACCAGGTGGCGGTCCCGGCCGAGAACCTGGTTGGGACGCTCCATCATGGTTGGCGCGTCGCGCAGGAGACGCTAAGCACGGAGCGAGGCATGACGATGCTGGAGCTGGCTGAGCGGCTTGGTTGCGCCGGGTTCAGGTGGCTAGTCGAGGACTGTTCGCGCACACGGGGATCCGGGTACCGGGCCATCGACGATCCGGTCGTCGCGGACCGGCTGGCCGGATTCGAAGCCGAGATCTCTGGTCTGCAGGCCCTGTGCCGGTCGCTGGTCGACGCCCACGAAACTGGTACCGCTGGGCCGGCTGACCCGTCGGTGATAAAGGTGTACTACAGCGAGCTGTTGCAGCGACTCTCGGGCTTCGCCACCGAAGTGTGCGGCATCGATGCCTTCACTCAACTCGCCAAGCCCGCGGCGAGTGGCTGGGAGTCGGCGGCTTGGGCTTTGGACTTTGTCGGCTCGTGGGAGTGGACCATTCCAGGGGGAGCCAACGAAGTCCAGCGTAACATCATCGCCGAGCGGGGTTTGGGACTCCCGCGAGAGCCGGTGGCGGGATGACCCGGCCCGCATCGGCATCGCCGCTAGCCGATATCCATGGGGATCTGCGGGCAGTCGCCCGCGACCTGCTGCTTCCCACTAGTCCCCTTAGCTCGGGAAAGGGAACATCCACTCGGCTGGACTGGGACAAAGTTACCCAGGCCGGTTGGACCGGTCTTGAAATATCAGAGGGGCTTGGGGGCGCCGGCGCTACCTTCGCTGAGGTCGCTGTAGTCCTCCACGAGATGGGCCGAGTAGCGTCGTTGTCTCCATACCTCGGCACAGCGGTGGTCGGGGTAAGCCTGCTCCAGGCGCTGGCCTCGGTGCCGAGGCGGGACAATCTCCTAGCGCAGATCTCCGCCGGCTCGACCCGGGTGACGGTTGCCCTTCCGGCCGGCGAGGAGAATGCCACTGGCGCTGGCCCGGTGTTCAATCTCTCCGGGGGACCCGGGGCGTGGCGGATGGACGGTCATGCGGCTTTCGTCGCTGACGGTTGCGAGGCGGACGTCGTCCTGGTGCCGGCGACCGGCCCAGACGACGCAGGCGTCGTCATCGTGACCAACCAAGGTGCGAGCGGTATCTCCGTCACCAACCGGCCTGTGGTTGATGCGACCCGCTCCCTGGCCGACATCATTGCCTCTTCGGTGCCAGTCGATGATGACGCTATACTTGCTTTAGCGACGCCGGGCGGTTTGGATGTCGCGATCAGCCGGGCTCATGATCGGGCCGCATTCGCTGTCGCATGCGATAGTTTTGGGATCGCAGAATCGATGGTCGAGGCGACCGTCGAGTACGTGGCGGCACGCCAGCAGTTTGGCCGGCCGATTGGTTCATTTCAGGCGGTCAAGCACGCCTGTGCCGACATGCTCATCCAAGTGAAGGTGGCTGAGCAGCTCGTAGCCGTTGCGGCCGAAGCGCTCGCTGGCGACAGTCCTGACGCCTGGGTGGCAGTCTCCCAAGCCAAGTCATATGTGTGCCCAGCAGCCGTCGAGGTAGCCGGTAAGGCGATGCAGCTCCACGGCGGCATCGGCTACACGTGGGAGCGCGGAGTGCACGCCTACCTGAAGCGGTCCGCTCTCAACCGATCGCTTTTCGGATCTCCCTCGGCGCATCGGAAGCGCCTAATCGACCGGCTCCGGTGAGCCTAGACTCGCCTCGTCGAGGAGAGGTAACGGTACTGGGTCGATGACCGGCGCTACGCGATTAGACGGGGGGCGGGTACTCGTTGTCGTGTGACTCGGCGATTCCCCCAAGTGTTTCCGCAGCGGGCCATGAGCTTTAGCCGGTAGTAGCGTTGGTGCAGCTCGGGCGATGCGGCGTGGAGTCGACGAGACCTGTGGCGAGGAACATCCTCCGCCGAAGACGGCGTTCTCCGAGAGATCCACGCCACAGGCGGAGACGTCCGGCAGACGTGCAACCTCGCCGGGCAACCCTCGACGCCGCGATGCACTAGCCCTCGTACTGGCCCTGCCCGGGTCGCACGCGAGCATGCTTCGGTTCCACGGGCCCAAGGCCCGAGTAGGCGCCGCCGCATGTCCTCTCAGGTTCCGGAGGTTTCGGTCAAGGAAAGGCGGAACTCTTCACCTTTATGTTAACCATTCGGCTGTCGGTGTTGTAGGCGTGAGTTCGTCGGGGGTGCAGTGGCGGCGGACGATGAAGGCTCGTTGGATGATCCGCCAGAGTCCTTCGCCTTTGGCGAGTTCGGGGCGTGAGCATCCCCCACTGAGGCGGACACCTCAGCCAGTCTTCTAGGCTGGCCGAACGGAGTCCGACGCGGCGGAGTCAAGCGAGGTCCGCCGCCTGCAGAAGCGGGTCGTCGAGCTCGAGACGGAGCGTGAGATCTTAAAAGGCGCTGCGGTTTTTTGGATGAAAGAGTCGAACGGGTGAAGGTCTTCGCGTTCATTGACTCCCAAAAGGCCGAGTTCGATGTGAAGACCTTGTGCGAGGTGTGCGAGATCCCGCGGTCGTCGTATTACGAATGGGCGGCGATGTGGGCGGAGGCGGCATTCGCCAACCGGGCGTTCGACATCTGGGCGGCGTCTCGAGGCCGTTACGGGTCGCCGAGGGTGACCGCAGCGCTGTGGCGGGCGAGGATCGTGGCCAACCACAAGCGCGTCGAGCGGGTCATGGCCGAGCTGGGGATCTCCGGGCGCTGCGGGCGCCCCCAGGTCCGCACCACCTTCCGCGACCCGAACGCCACCTTGGCATCGGACCTGGTCAACAGGGACTTCTCCGCGCTGGTTACGTGCTCCACGTGGGGGAGGCTACGAGCCGCCTCGAACGGCTTCTAACTGAGCTGGCTCTGCGGCAAGTTGCTCACTGCGCTTGACAGCACCGACCTGACGAGTCTGAGGGCGTTGACGGCGCTGGTGGGGTCAGCGTGCTTCTTCGTTGCTCTAGCTGGCGAGCGTATTGCCGACCGGTGTGGCTACGGATGCCGTTGATGACCTTCGACCGCACGTCGGTCGGCGATCCGCTTGTGCGACAGAACGTCGCTACCAGGGTCAGCAGTCCACCACAGGAACCGCCGGGTCCAGAACCTGAAGGTCGGCCCGGTCGGAACTGATCACGGTGGCGTGATGGCGGCGGGCGGTAAGTACGACGGAGGCGTCGATGACGTCGGCCGT
>JAKAZH010000142.1 GCA_021815935.1 Actinomycetes bacterium | reverse complement strand
CGGGGGCGGCCCCGAGCAATGGGGCGGCGGGTGGCATCCTTTGGCGACGCCTTGGCCTCAGTCGCCAGGAGAACCTCAGTCAGGCTTCCCGCAACCAGGAGTCCCACAGCCGGGCTTTCCACAGCCGGGCTTTCCGACGCCGGGGCTGGACGCACCGTGGCGCCAGCCGCCCACCTACCAGTAGATCCTGAAGCGTGAGCGACGGGATCTTCCCTTACCGAATCGACGTCGACCGCGGCCAGATCGACGACCTACGCGCCAGGCTGGAGCGGACGCGCTGGCCGGAGTCCGAGACCGTAACCGACTGGTCGCAGGGCGTCCCGCTCGCCTACCTGCGTGACCTGTGCGGATACTGGGCAGCAGGGTACGACTGGGGTGACCGCCAAGCGAGGCTGAACTCGTTACCTCATTACCGCACCGTGATAGACGGATTAGGCATTCACTTCGTGCATGTGCGTGCGGCCAACCCTGAGGCGCTACCGCTTGTCATAACGCACGGCTGGCCCGGGTCTTTCGCTGAGTTCGTGGACGTCGTCGGACCTTTGACCGACCCGGAACGTTTCGGCGGTGACGCATCCGATGCCTTTCACGTGGTGCTGCCTTCCCTGCCCGGCTACGGATTCTCCGACAAGCCTACGACACCGGGCTGGGGGGTCGAAAGAACGGCGAAGGCTTGGGCAACGCTCATGGCGCGACTCGGCTACGGCCGCTACGGAGCTCAGGGCGGTGACTGGGGATCGATGGTTACGACGAGCCTCGCCCACCAGGACGCCGACCACCTTGCTGGAATACACCTGAACATGGTCCTCGGATTCCCCGGACCTGACGACGGGGAGCTGACCGAGGGGGAAAAGGCCGCTCTCGCCGGTATGGAGCACTACACGAAAAGCGACTCCGGTTACTCGAAGCAGCAGTCCACGAGACCGCAGACGCTCGGATACGGCCTGGTCGACTCCCCGGCTGGGCAGTGCGCGTGGATCCTCGAGAAGTTCTGGTCCTGGACCGACACAGACGGCGACCCGGTAGGAGCCCTCGGGGCGGACCGGATCCTCGACGACGTCATGCTCTACTGGTTACCGGCTACGGCAGCGTCCTCGGGGAGAATGTACTGGGAATCGTTCAGCCGGCCGCCTCTCGGGCCGGTGAGTGTACCGATGGGCGCGTCTGTCTTCCCGAAAGAGATCTTCCGGGCATCGCAGCGTTGGGCGGCACGACAGTTCAGCGACATTCGCTATTGGGGCGAGCCGGACGTGGGAGGCCACTTCGCCGCATTAGAACAGCCGGCGCTGTTCGTCGAGGAGCTACGCCGGTTCTTCCGGACTGTTCGCTGAAACCCGTGGGGCCGCCATAGACGGAAAGCGGGACCTGAAACAAATGTTGGGGCCGGGAACTAAGTCCCGACCCCAACTACGTGTTGCTCTTACAAAGTGGCGCAAAGCGCCAGGGAAGCTACATCAGGCGGTGGCGGGGACGCCGATACCCAGCTTGGCCATCTCTGCGGCGACCATAGCCTCGTGAGCGTCCTCGTCCTCCTTGGCCTTCTTAGGCGACCAGCGACCCTTCATCAAAGGCACCGTTCCGAGGAAGACAATGATCGCAGCGAAGCAGACCCAGTACCAGTTCTTCCACTGGCCGGGCTCCTTCGCCGCTGCGTTCTGGACGGCGGTGCCGTGAGCGACGACGTACTGGAAGCCGTTGAGGGCCTTGCCATTCGCAGTGCCGTACAACGCAGCGTTACCTGGAGCGCTGGCTGCGACGATGACGGAAGTGATCGCCTTGGAATTCTTGGCGATGATAGCGAAGTTCGCTGCGCCCGCCACCTTCTCCGCTTGCGCGACCAACGCGGCGGTCGGATGCGTCGCCAGCTGGGTGAACAACACAGGGTTGGCCTGGATGATCGCCAGCTGAGGAGCGAACTTCTGGGCCGTCGCAAGCTGCGTCGCGTATTGCGTCGCCGCCCCTTGGACGCCGGCACCGTAGTCGACGAGCGGTGTGACCGTGCTGAGGAATGACGGAAGGATCATGAACAGGGCGAACACGACCACACGCAGTATCCAGCCCCAGATCGCCAGGCCGGTGGCTGTGAGCGCCGGGTTGTGTGCCTCGACGGTCTCGGTGAAGCTCGCCATCCAAGGGACGTAGGCGACCCCGAGAGTGAAGGAGAGGATCGCCACGATGATCGCGAGCGTGTAGTAGCTCGGATGGTGTCCGATCTGCTCCAGCCAGACGATGGTCATGATGCCTGCGGCGACACCGCCTGCGATCATGAACGGCTTGCGCACCTTGAACTTGTCCGACAGGAACCCGAACAGCAGGACGGCTATGCAGTTGAAACCCCAGTTCCAGTTACCGAGGCCATTGGCGTCTTTGGTGGAGAACCCGTAGACAGTCACGAAGAAGATCAGCCCGAAACCGACGGCGGTGTAGTACACGAACAGGAACACCGAGATACCGAACGCCGAAGCGAGAACGTCGAGCTTCAGCAGCTGACCCCAAGGGTTCTTCAGCGACCCCTCGATGTCAATGCCTTTCGCTTTGGCCTCGATCAGCGCCCGGTCCTGCATGGAAACCATCAGCTGGTCACGCAGCCGGGGTGAAAGCTCCTTCATCCCGAGCACTGCGATGACGGCGACTATCAGGCCGACGACGCCGCAGATGTGGTACTCGTGGGTCCAGAAGCTCTCGCTGACCGTCGCAGGAATCGTATTGGACGCGACGACAGCGACGATGAGGCTGCCGAGCACGGGTCCGGTAGTCCAAAAGCCCATCGCCGTGCCGCGACCGACCTGGGGAGAAAAGTCCCGGATCAGAGCGGGGGTGGCTACGAGGCAGATCCCCTCGATGACCCCGACCAGCCAGCCCTCGATCGTGAAAGTCCACTTGTTCGTAGCGGCCGGGATGATGAACGTCACGAAGAGCCCCGTGAGGATGAGACCGCCAGCGACGATGTTCGTCCTGCCGACCCGGTCCGTGAGCCCTGCGAACAGGGAGCCGAACGCGCCGATCAGGTTGCTCAAGGCAACCGTGTACACGTAGAAGGTGAAGCTCATGTGCAGCTTCGGCAGGAACAGCGTCGAGACGGAACCGCCGACGTAGAGTTCGTAGTAAAGCATGATCGTCGCGAGGACGGTCAACGCCAAGTAAAAAATTCGCGGCCCGGTTTCCGGGT
This sequence comes from Actinomycetes bacterium, assembly GCA_021815935.1. The sequence goes on along the minus strand of JAKAZH010000142.1, from coordinate 2,016 downwards.
ACGAATCAAGTTTCCGGTCCCACAGCATCGAAATACCTTTCGACCCTGAAGTCCGGCCCGCAGCGGCCACGGTCATTTCATCGAACCCCCGATTTCAGTTGGTTGACATGTCACTGGGAAGAGGTTTCCGGTGACTGCAGTCACAGTAACCAATGAGTAACGCAATGACAACTACCCGGAGTGGACATTTTTCCCATCGGTCCCTTTTCGGGGTCGCCGAGGACCGTGCCGGGCCGTCGGAGCTCAGGACCAGCGTCCCTTGGCGTCGAGCACGTCTTTGAGAGTGGACGGTCGATCTGTCATGATTCCGTCGACGCCGAGGTCGACAAGCCGGCGCATTTCGTCGGGGTCATCGACGGTCCACACGTGCACCGCAAGCCCGATCCGATGTGCGGCGGCGACGAACTTCGGGTCGACCACCGGGAGGCGTCCCTGGCGTACTGGCACTTGGGCTGCCCCGTACTTTGCGAGCCAGCTTGCAGCGCGGCGCTCCGCGGGGCGGGGCAGGACGCTTCCTATGCGCAGGGCGGCTGTGGCGAAAGGTCCGATTCCGCTACACAGACGCGGCCCCAGAGCGCGGCGTATCCTGGCGGTGCGTCGCTCGTCAAACGACGTGATGCACACCCGGTCGATAGCGCCACAGCGGTGGATGGTCTCGATGAGCGGGCCGACGACACTGTCGTGTTTGGCGTCGATGTTCCATCGCAGTTCCGGCCACGACGTCAGGACTTCGTCCAAGCGGGGCATCGGGTTGTCGCTGCCCGACGGCCGCAAGGTGGACAGCGCGGACCAGCGCATTCCTCTGATCATGCCGGGCCGGCCCATCGTCCTCGAAAGGTCCGGGTCGTGGGCGGTCACCACGATCCCGTCGGCGGTTGCGTGCACATCCGTCTCTATGTAGCGGTAGCCGAGATCCACAGCGTGACGGAACGCCTCCCAAGTGTTCTCGGGTGCTTCGAGAGCGCCCCCCCGATGAGCGAACGCTATCGGCGCCGGGTGGTCCAAGAAGGCGAAGCGCGTTCGGGTCACCACACAAAGCTAGCGAGTAGCATCACGGCGCGATGGAACCGTCGTGGCCGCGCCCGATCCCGACTATCGGGGATCGAAGCAGCGCATCGGAACGTTCCCGGGACCCGAGTGCGTGGGCATTAACCGGAGACGATCAGGCTGCGTTGGCGCGGGTGATCTCTGGGCGAAGGGACATACGCCGCTTCCGGCCCGACCCGGTGGCCGACGAGCTTTTGGAGGAGCTGCTGTGCGCAGCACACCAGGCGCCGTCCGTCGGGCATTCACAACCGTGGCGGTTCGTCGTAGTCCGCGATCCGCAGACAAGGGTGAGAGCAGCGTCGCTGGCCGACACGGCGAGAATCGCCCAGGCCTCGCTTCTCGATCCCGAATCAGCAAGCCAGTTGCTCGACTTGGACCTGGAAGGGATTCGCGAAGCTCCCCTCGGGCTGGTGGTGTGCTGCGACAGGCGTGCACCGGCAGCCGGCGTGCTCGGCCGCGCCACTTTTCCCGACGCCGACATGTGGTCTTGCGCGGCATCGATACAGAACCTGTGGTTGACCGCCCGTGCGCACGGTCTCGGGGTGGGCTGGGTGACGCTGTTCGACCCGGTCGACCTGCTTTCCCTTGTTTGCGCACCTCCGGGGGTTGCGGCGCTTGGTTGGCTGTGCGTCGGCTGGCCAGACGAGCGACCGCCGGCTCCCGGCCTGGAACGACGCGGTTGGTCGTCGCGCCAGCCCGTCGGCGACGTGGTCATCAGCGAGCGTTGGGACGGCACGGGACAAGCTGAGTCGGCTGTGGCGCCGCCACGATCGCGCCTTGCCATTCAGGCGCAGGCGGCTTTCCCGGCGGAGGCGGCTTTCCCGGCGCAGGCGGCTTTCCCGGCGCGCGCGGACACGCACGCCGGTGCCGTCGTGCCTGACCAACGTGCGGTCGTCGCAGCTCACGACCGAGCCGACGCAGTCCTTGGTCCGCCGGGCGCGCTCGGCATCCTCGACCGTGCAGTCGACA
>JAKAZH010000141.1 GCA_021815935.1 Actinomycetes bacterium | reverse complement strand
GAAGGCAGCGAAGGCGCCGCCGGCCACGAGCGCGGAGAGGACCCTCTCGGCGGTGCCGGCGACGGCGAGGCGCGGCAGGATCAACACGACGGTGTCGGTGGTCTTGGAGAGGTACAACCCGGGGGCTTCGAGACGCCCGAGGAGCGCCAGCAGGGCCGGCCACACGTAGAAGCAGGAGAGCAGCACGACGACGATCGCGGTGGTCCGCCGCGCTGTCTGGCCGTCGGGGTTGGTGTAGAAGCGGACGAGAATGTGGGGGAGTCCGAGAGCGCCGAGAAAAGTCGCGAGGATAATCCCGTATGTCGCTGCCAGCGGGTGGATTGACCGACCCCCGAGACGCAGGAGAGGCGAGAGCCACTCACGGTTTGTGAGCGCGGCGGAACCGCCGAGCGTCGGCGCCGCAGATCCCGAGGGGAAAGCTATGGACGTCTCGGCTCCGACCTGGTGCGCACCTTCGGTGAGCTCGACGCGGACGCCGCTCGGGGCGCCGTAGACGGCTCCGTCGAGGGACCCGCGGACCACCACGCCGACAGGCTTTGCCACGTCGATCCCGGTCGGCGAGCTGAACTGGACCGTCGTAGCACGCGGGAACACCGAAGGTGCGTTCCCTGCGACGCTGTCCAGTGGAGGGTGGTAGAACACCGCTACCAGCGCCAGCGCCGGCAGGGCGATGGCGACGAGTTTCAGCCAGAACTCGAAGGACTGAACGAACGTGATCCCCTTCATGCCTCCGCTCGCTATAGCTGCGGTCACGACAGCTCCAAGGACGACGACGCCAATCCAGTAGGGTCCGCCGAACGCGACCTGGAGGGTTTCGCCGGCGCCTTCCATCTGGGGGAGTAGGTAGAAGACGCAGATGACCAGCACGAAGCCGGTCGCGACTTTTCGAAGTAGTGGAGAGTCGAGGCGCCCCTCGGCGAAGTCGGGGATCGTGTACGCGCCGAAGCGGCGAAGCGGGGCTGCGACGACGGCGAGCAGGACCAGGTATCCCGCTGCGTAGCCGACCGCGTACCACAGCGCTCCGACCCCGTCGGCCATCGCCAGGCCGGCGACGCCTAGAAACGATGCCGCCGAAAGGTACTCCCCGGAAATGGCTGCCGCGTTGAGCGCGGAGGGGACCTGGCGTGCGGCTACGAGGAAGTCCTCACGTGTGCGCGAGACCCGTAGCCCTCGCGATCCGACGGCCGCGGTAGCGACCGTGACGGCCACAACTCCGATGACCGCTCCGGTGTCGTTCACTGGTCCTCGAGGAGGGCGACGAAGCGCTCCTCGACTCGCGCCGCGCGGCGCACGTAGAGGAGAGCGAGCACGACGAGCGGCGGATAGATCCCAAATCCGAGGACCAACACCGTGACCGGGATGGTGAGGAAAGACATCCGGACCAGGCTCGGAAAGAGCACGGACAGGATCGGAAAGGTGACAACCACCGCTGCGGCGGGAAGGAGCACACCGAGGGCGACTCCTAGCTGCGCCCGCATCAAAGAACGCAGGAGGGTCTCGCCGTAGCTGCCCGACACGTACAGGTCCGCTGCTGAGGGAACCGATCGCGACGCTGCGCTTCGCTCGGCTTGGCGTCCACCGCGGACTGTCACCCGCTTGGGGAGGTCGACACCGCGCGTCTCGTCGGGAGAGGTCAATGCTGGCGCCTCGCGAGCCGCACCAGCTGGTCGTGGAGGTCCCTGACGTGGCGCCGGCTCACCGCGAGGGTCACGTCAGGAAGCTGGACGAAGACTCGCCCGCCGTCTCCGTGCAGCTCCCGCACGGCGCGCAGGTTCACGAGATGCTGGCGGTGGATCCTCGTGAAGCCTTCGGCCGCCCATGCCGCTTCGAGGCGCGCCATCGCGACTCTCACCAAGAGGTTGCGGCCGTCGAAGGTGTGCAGGCGGATGTAGTCGCCAGCCGACTCGACCCACGCGACGTCTTTACGCTCGACGAGGACGGTCTTGCCTGCCGCCTCGACGACGACGATGTCGAGGTGGTCCTCGTCGTCGGTGGAGTTCGGATCGGCTTGGACGTGCTCGGCCGGCGACGCAAACGTCGACGCTCTACTGGCGAGCACCCGGCGCAGGACCGGCTCCAGGCGGTCACGATCCAGGGGTTTGAGCAGGTATCCGGCGGCGCCGACGTCGAAGGCTTCGAGGGCGTGCTCGGCGTGCGCTGTCACGAACACGACGCTCGGCGGTTCCGCGAAGCGCCCTATGACACTGGCGAGCTCCAGCCCGCCGAGGCCGGGCATTGCTATGTCGGCGAGCACGAGGTCGAAGGTGCGGTCGCGAAGCTCGCGAAGGGCGTTGGTGGCATCCGCGACCGACACCACCCGCTCGACGAAGCCCGAGGTTCGAAGCAGGTAGCCGATCTCGTCGAGGGCCGGTAGCTCGTCGTCGACAGCCAAGGCAGACAGCAGCCTCATGTGGTCACGACGCGCGATTGAGCCGACGCAGGGCGGCTTGAAGCGCTCCAGAACTTCGGGACGCTGAACGACACCTTGGTTCCCGCGCCGGGGGCGGTCTCGATCACCAGCCCGTGCTCGTCTCCGAACGTCGCTCGCAGCCGCTCGTCGACGTTGTGCAACCCGACCGAGGTCGTGACGCCCGAGAGGGCCCGCTCCAGGTGGCGCGGGTCGACCCCGTCACCGTCGTCCTCGACGCTGATCAAAGCTGTAGCGCCGGTGTCGACTGCCTCTATTCGGATCCGGCCTCTGCCTTTTGGTTCTATGCCGTGGCGCACGGCGTTCTCGACTACAGGTTGAAGGATCAGTGACGGGATCCGGACGCTCAGCACTTCGGGCGCGACTTTGAGCGTGACTCCGAGCCGGGCGCCGAAGCGGGCGCGTTCGAGCTCGAGGTAGATGTCGACGAGGCGGAGCTCGTCTGCGAGGTTCGTGTACTGGGCGTGGCTGGCGAAGCTGTAGCGGGTGAACTCCGCGAACGACACGAGGAGCTCCCGGGCCCGATCCGGGTCGGTCCGTATAAACGACTCGATCGCTGTAAGGGCGTTGTAGACGAAATGCGGGGATATCTGTGCCCTGAGGAACTGCAGCTCCGCCTGAACTGCTCGCCTGCGTGACAGGTCCAGCTCTGCCAGCTCAAGTTGCGTGGAGACGAACTTCGCGACCTCGCCGCAGAGGCGAAGAAGACCGGGCGAAGCCGACGAGTCGACCGCTACCAGCGCGCCGACTACATGTCCTTCGACGAGGAGCGGCACGGCTACGCCAGCGTTGAGGCCGCAGCTGCCGGAGTGGTCGCATCGAAGCTCGTCGCCGGAGAGCAGTTGCGGTCGGCCCGCTTTCATCACGGTGCGCACCGCCTCTTCGAGGATCTTGCAGTGCTCGGCGTCGACCCCGTCGGACGCTATCACCCCGCTGTCGTCGCCTACGAGCACGCCGCTGTTGGAAAGCAACGATCGCAGCGGCCCGAGCGCTCGACCCATCGCATCCGGGGTCAGGCCGCCGCGCAGGGCGGGAGCAGCTTGGTTCGCAATGCTGAGTGCCTGGTAGGAGCCTCTCTCACCTGGGGTCACCAAGCGGCGCGGTGCCCACCGCGAGTAGGCGCCTACACCAACCAGTCCGAGCATGACGATGGCGAGAACGGCCCAGAGCATCACTGTCGGCGCACCTCCCCCGAAAACACCGCGATTCAGTCTGCCACACAGCCGAGGCGTCGGGAGGTTACGTCTGGCCGCCCCCCGATTGCCGTTCGGGGCAGGCACAGTAGCCGTTCGGGGCAAGCACAGTAGCCGTTCGGGGCAAGCACAGTAGCCGTTCGGCGCAGCCACACTGCCATTCGGCGCAGCACCCGAGCCGCTCGGCGCAGAATCACGTCGCTTCGGCGCCAGACCCCGATTCGGCATCGTGCGGCGGACACCTCCGCGTCAATGTGTGTGACGACGGTCACCAGGTCGGTGCCGCCTTACTGTTATTACGGGGGTATCACTCATGACAGATACAGCATCAGCAACACCGACGATGGTGGTCATCAAGGAGTCTCCGGCGGCGTCAGACCCTGGCCCTCTAGGGCTGGCCGGCTTCGCGTTGACGACTTTCCTGCTGTCGGTGCACAACGCCGGCTGGGATCGCGGCACAGGGCTTGCATGGCTGGGTTACGCCTTCGCGTACGGCGGCCTCGCTCAGCTGCTGGCGGGAATGTGGGAGTTCAAGAACCGCAATGTGTTCGGCTCGACCGCCTTCACCTCCTACGGTGCGTTCTGGATCGGCCTCGGCCTTTGGGTCGAGCTTGCCGCGGGCAGCGCAAAATCCGCTGCGCAAGCCGGCAACGACCTCGGATGGATACTGCTCGCCTTCTTCATATTCACCACCTACATGTGGCTTTGCAGCGCAGCCACGAACCTGGTGCTCTTCAGCCTGTTCGCCATCCTGGACGTCACTTTCTTGATCCTCACTATCGGGAACTTCTCCAGCAACGTCAGCACCGTGAAGTTCGGCGGGGTTCTCGGCGTGATCACAGCTGCGATCGCGTGGTACGCGTCTGCGGCCGGCGTCATCAACGGGATGAGGGGCAGGCAGGTACTCTTCATGGGCAAGCCGCTCATCAAGCCCGTCCAGAGCGTTTAGCCGGCCAGGGAGGACCGAATGACAGACACGACAAGCGAGGAGCTTTCAGCGCTCCTCCACGAGAACCGCAGGTTCCCTCCACCACCCGAGTTCGCTGCTGCTGCGATCGCGCAGCCGGAGATCTACGAGCGCGCCGACTCCGACCGGATCGCGTTCTGGGAGGAGCAGGCACGGCGTCTGACGTGGGCGCAGCAGTGGCACACTGCCCTCGAATGGGAGATGCCGTACGCCAAATGGTTCGTCGGTGGCAAGCTCAACGTCGCCTACAACTGCGTCGACCGCCACGTCGAGTCGGGCCTCGGCGACCGGGTCGCCTACCACTGGGAGGGTGAACCCGGCGACACGCGCACCATCACCTACAGGGACCTGCAGGTGATGGTCTGCAAGGCCGCCAACGCCCTGACCGAGCTCGGCGTAGAGGCCGGCACCAAGGTCGCCATCTACATGCCGATGATCCCCGAGACCGTCGCCGCGATGCTCGCCTGCGCCCGCCTCGGCGCCCCACATACCGTGGTGTTCGGAGGTTTCTCGGCGGAGGCGCTTCGAGACCGGATCCTCGACTGCGACGCGAGGCTGGTCATAACCTCCGACGGCGGTTACCGCAGGGGTTCGCCGAGCGCGCTCAAGCCGGCCGTC
>JAKAZH010000140.1 GCA_021815935.1 Actinomycetes bacterium | reverse complement strand
GACTCGGCCCGCTGGGAGGTGATCATCGCGTCCCGGAGCGCGTGGTCGCTTTGCACACAGTTCATCTGCGGGATCGACGGCGACGAGATCGAACCGCGGTGGCTTCTCGGACAACCGGTGACCAGAGCTGCGCCGGCGGAGCGAATGGCGGCGTGGCGGCGAAGCGTGCCTGTCGTCGACACCGACCATGACGGCCTGCGCAGCGTCGTGGCCCGAGGCTCCGAGGATCTCGGATCCTTGCGGATATTCGACCCTGACTACCCGGAGCGGACGGTCGTTGCGGCCGGGGCTCCGTGGTTTATGACGCTGTTCGGCCGGGACTCGCTCATATCCGCTTACATGGCTTTACTGGTCGACCCTGAGCTGGCGCTCGGGACGTTGCAGACTCTTGCCCGGTTCCAAGGGACCGAGGTCAACCCCGGCAACGAGGAGGAGCCCGGGCGGATCCTCCACGAGATGCGCTTCGGCGACACGTCCTCGCTCTCCCTCGGTGGCGGCCCGATCTACTACGGGACAGCCGACGCGACGCCTCTGTTCGTCATGCTGCTCGGGGAGCTGCGCCGTTGGGGTCTGGCCCGCGAAGCGGTCGACAACCTCCTGCCCGCCGCCGACCGTGCGATCGAGTGGATGGAAACCTTCGGCGACCGCGACGGCGACGGCTACATCGAATACCAGCGAGCCTCGGACCGCGGACTGCGCAATCAGGGGTGGAAGGACTCGAGCGGCGGTATCCGCTTCGCCGACGGGCGTCTCGCCGACCCGCCGATCGCCCTCGCCGAAGTGCAAGGATATGCCTACAGTGCCTATCTGGCACGGGCCTTCTTCGCTGCCGAGCAGGGCGACAACGCATTGTCCAGTCATATGAGGACCCGCGCTGCGGAGTTGAAGGCGGCGTTCAACCGGGATTTCTGGCTGGAGGATCGCGGTTGGCTGGCTATGGGTCTAGACAGGGACAAGAAGCCGATCGACGCGCTCGCGTCCAACATGGGTCACTGCCTGTGGACCGGGATCCTCGACGCGGACAAGGCGGGGGCGGTCGCGAAGCGGCTGAGCGGTACCGAGATGTTCAGTGGTTGGGGGGTGCGCACACTCGGATCGTCGATGACCGGGTACAACCCGGTGAGCTACCACTGCGGTTCGGTGTGGCCCCACGATTCCGCTATCGCCGCCGCAGGGCTAATGCGCTACGGTTACACCAAGGAAGCCCACCGGGTGATCATGGGCGTCATAGACGCCGGGTCGGCTCAGGGGGGACGCCTACCCGAGCTCTACAGCGGCCTGGAGCGCATCGAGCACCCCCTCGTGGTCCCGTATCCAACCGCCTGCTCGCCTCAAGCCTGGTCGGCGGCTTCACCGTTGCTGATGCTGCGCACGCTGCTACGACTCGACCCGTGGGTACCCCGGGGGAAGGTCTGGCTGCACCCTGCACTTCCCGAGCAGGTGGGAAGGCTGCGAGTGGGGGGGATACCTCTCGCCGGCGCCCGGGTCACGGTCACCGTCGAAGGCGACAGCGTGTCGGTGGAGGGTCTACCTGAAGGGCTCTCCCTCGTCGACGCCCCGCGTCACCCGCTGACCGGAACCTGAGCGTTCACCCCAACGGCCGCCTACCAGCCGCGGGCGACCCACTCGTCGAGGTGCGGGCTCTCGTTCGCGATACTGGTGTCGACGCCATGGCCGGGCAGGACGACGGTCGAGGGATCCAGCGGAGCGATTAGCCGGCGCTCGATGGACGAGATGATCGTCTTGAAGTCCCCACCCTCGAAGCTCGTGTTTCCGGGGCCGCCCGGAAACAGAGTGTCCCCGCTGAACAGCAGAGGGGAGCCCTCAAGGCGAAAGCACATCGACCCGGGAGTGTGGCCGGGGGTGGCGATCGTGTGGAGCCGCAGGTCGCCGAACTCGATGACCGACTCGTCGTCGAGCACGAAGTCGTACGAGGGAAGCATCGCAGCATCAGCCGCGGTCACCCCGACTTCGTAGCCGGCGTCGCGTACCGCCGGAACCGCCTGGATGTGGTCCCAGTGCCCGTGGGTTTCGAGGATGCGGCGAACCCCGAGCCTCCCGGCCATCTCGAGGAGCATCTCGTGTTCGTTGGCTGCGTCGATCAGGACTGCTTCACCGGTGCGCTTGCAGCGCACGACATAAACGTTGTTGTCGAGGGGACCGACGACCACACGGTGAACCTCGACGCGGGAGTCTTCGTAGTGCATGACACGCAGCCTATGGGCTAGAAATAGGGGAGAAGTAGAGCCAACGCGCTGGCGCGGGTTCGCTCAGATCACAATATCCAGGGAAAAAAGGACGTCAACCGTGAATTTCGCGTTCAGTGAAGAGCAGGAAGAACTCCGCAAAGCGGTTCGGCGCTTCTTGGAGGACAAGTCCCCCGAAACCGAAGTCCGCCGTCTGATGGAGACCGAGGACGGCTACGACCTCGCCGTGTGGCGCCAGATGGCCGACCAGCTCGGCCTTCAGGGACTGACGATTCCCGAGCGCTTCGGCGGGTCCGGCTTTGGCTACGTCGAGCTGGTCGTCGTGCTCGAAGAGATGGGCCGGGCGCTACTGTGCTCGCCGTATTTTTCCGCGGTCGCGCTTGCCGCGAACTTGCTTCTCGTGTCCGGCGACGAGGCGGCACAGGCCGATTACCTTCCGTCGATCGCCGACGGGTCCAAGATAGTGACCGTAGCCCTGGCGGAGGCGTCGGGACGCTGGGACGAGCAGGGCGTGACCGTCGCAGCGAGCCGTTCCGGCGACGACTGGCACGTGAGCGGCGAGAAGCTTTACGTGCTGGACGGCCATGCTGCCGACATCGTCCTCGTGGCCGCCAGAACGCCCGCCGGGGTGTCGCTGTTCGCCGTCGACAAGTCGGCTGCCGGCTACGATGCGACGTCGCTGTCCACCATGGACCAGACACGCAAGCAGGCAAAGATAACCTTCGACTCAACGCCGGCCCGCCTGGTGGGCGTGGAGGGCGAGGGATGGGCGGCGATCTCGAAGATGCTCGACCTCGCCGCGGTCGCCTTGGCGGCCGAGCAGGTCGGCGGCGCGCAGAAGGTGCTCGAGATGGCCGTCGAGTACGCGAAGGTCAGGGTGCAGTTCGGGCGTCCGATCGGGAGTTTCCAGGCGATCAAGCACAAGTGCGCCGACATGCTCTTGGAGGTCGAGTCGGCGAAGTCGGCGGCGTACTACGCGGGGTGGGCAGCCGCGGAGGACAGCGACGAGCTTCCGGTGGTTGCGAGCCTCGCGAAGTCGTACTGCTCGGAGGCCTACTTCCATGCGACAGCCGAGAACATCCAGATCCACGGCGGTATCGGCTTTACATGGGAGCATCCGGCTCACCTGTACTTCAAGCGGGCGAAAAGCTCCGAGCTGCTCTTCGGCGATCCCACGTACCACCGTGAGCTCCTCGCACAGCGGATCGGGATCTGACAGCGATTCAAAAGCTTGGTGTTAGCTCCTCCTGCGGTTAATATATGCGTACCGAGGAAAGGAGGTGGTCCAGCTGATAAGTCGAAGTACTGGGACCTCGGAGGTGACTGGCCGCTAGTCGGTCGCTGGGCCTTCTGGTGAAATCCCACCAGTTACCCAGGCAAGGAGGGTCAGGAGCTGGTCCCGCCTGTCATTTTCAACCTCTTTGCTTTGTTCCAACCAGATATTGTCGGGATTGGGGTCACTCATAGCGGTGGCCCCAATCTCGCGTTACGGCTGCTCCAAGCATCACATGAAGCTTGACGAACATGAGAGGGAACCATCCGTGGGCACGCTTCCCGAGGCCGTTAACAGTCTTCCCGAGGCCGTACCTGACCAGGGAGGTGAGTTCACGATCCCCGTCGAGGGGCTGAGCCTCGCCGCCTACGCCGCGAGGCCGGCGTCGTCGGCTGCCGGGGGCGCCCGTCACAGCCTGCTCATCTGCCACGGCTTCCCGTCCGGCGAAGGCCAGCCCGGCCCGGATGGAAGCTTCCACCAATTGGCGGACCGCCTCGCCGGCGACACCGGCTGGACGGTGATCACATTCTCGTTCCGCGGGACCGCCAAGTCGACCGGCAACTTCTCGCTCGGCGGCTGGCTCCGAGACCTTCAAGCTGCCATTGAGGTGACTTTGGCGGCGCAGCGCGTCGACTCGTTGTGGTTGTGCGGTTTCGCTGCCGGCGGTGCCCTGGCGGTCTGCGCCGCGGGGGCCGACGATCGGATACGCGGGGTGGCCTCCTTCTCGGCTCCTGCCGACTTCGCCGACCGGGCCTCCGACGCCCGTCGCTTCGTAGCGCAGGCACGCGTCGCCGGCCTGATCAAGGACCGGTCCTTCCCGGGTGATCTGGATGCGTGGGCACGGGAACTTCGCGACATCCGGCCGCTCGACCTGATCCGGCAGATCCCGCCACGGCCGTTGCTGGTGGTGCACGGGGCCAACGACGAAGTTGTCAACGTTCTCGACGCCCGGGCGCTAGCTGACGCTGCGGAGGAGCGGGCGGAACTAAAAATCCTCCCGGGTGCAGCGCACCGCCTCAGCCACGACCCGAGGGCGGTCGCGTTGCTGCTCGGGTGGCTTGACCGCCAGGACCGCTGAGCTTGAGGCCCTATCCCCGCGAGAGGCCCTATCGACGCTCTACTCGGTCACGGCGAGGTCGTGTACGTGTACAATCCGCGGGTGGCAGCGCCACCGAGGTCGGGGGGATCTGGAAACGGACCGTGAACGACGCGCCGGGCGCAGCACCAGTTGTGATTGAGTCGAATCCACCCGTCCGGGTTTGCCCGAGGACGTCGTGTCTGGGCAGAAAGGTGGCTTCGACCTCTACGCCAGCGCCGTCTTCGGTAGATCCCAGTGCCGGTCGATCGCCGCTCGAAGTGAACGTGCGGACGCTTCGGGATCGGCGGACTCGGTGAGGTAGCGCACAGCGACGAAGCGCCGGGCCCCGTGCGCTGCCATCTCGTCGACCGTGTCAGGGTTCGCCCCGCCGGTCACGAACCAAGGAGTGGTCTCCGCCGTGGGACTCGACGACACGAAGTCGAGGTAACCGAGGCCCGTGCCGGGGCGCCCCGGCTTGGTGGGTGTCGCGTTCACCGGACCTGCCGATAGGTACCCGACCGGTTCGTCCGCCGCAGCCGTCCATTGCGCAGGGCTGTGCGTAGACATGCCGATGATCGCTCCCACCCCGAGGATTCGACGCGCCGCGGCAGCAGGCACGTCGTCCTGTCCTACATGCACACCGTCGGCTTCGCAGGCGAGGGCCAGGTCGGGGCGGTCGTTGAGGATGAAGGGGACGCCATGCTTTGCGCA
>JAKAZH010000139.1 GCA_021815935.1 Actinomycetes bacterium | reverse complement strand
ACGAGATCCCGCCGAGGTAAGCGAAGGCCAGGAAGGACAGCCCCAGTAGGGGATCGAAGTTGGCGTTCGAGATGTTCTGCTGTTGGAAGGCAAGCAAGCATCCCGACAATCCGGCGATAGCTGCAGCGAAACCGAAGGCGAGCAGCTTGTTCCTCGTCACGTCGACACCCGACGCTGCGGCGGCCCGCTCGTTTGAGCGTATAGCCAGGAATCGCCTGCCGGTTGCTGACTTTCGCAGGTTTGACACCACGAGGGCCGCTGCTAGCAGGACCACGAGCACGAACACTGTGAACTCGAAACGGTCGGAGAGACCCCCCTTACCGGCGACAGATAGATTGAGCCCGAACAGAGTCGGCTTCGGGACCGCTGCGCCCGAACCCTGCTGCACTCCGGTGAGCTTCGGGTTGTTGAAGTACAAGTCGACGAGGGTTACGCCCGCTGCAAGGGTGATGATCGCTAGCTGGACTCCTCTGATACGCACGGCAGGGAGTCCGACGAGCACGCCGACGAGCACCGCCACCACAAGCGCAATCGGCACGGCGACGACCATCGGAAGGCCGGGACCGTGGATCGGGAACGGATTTCCCTTCGACACCCCGTTGCTCAGCAGCTTCACCATCAGGAATGCCGATACTCCCGCGAGGCCGAGCTGCGCCAGGGAAATCTGGCCGATGTAGCCGGTAACGACCACGTAAGAGAGCATCAGCACCGCCGTGATCATCGTCGTGGTGAGAGCGAGATCCCACGGCCCGTGCAGGACGGCGCCGTACACGATCACGACAGCGGAGCCGACCACCACCCACAGCCCGACGCGCACAGGCCGCGACGCAGGCGGGAGGCGCTGCTCCCCGACGGTGCCGCGTGTAGGCAGCGACTTGCCTCGCAGGAACAGGATCGCAGCTATCGCGAGAAGTGGGATGGCAGACGCGAGGGCGTTTCCTCCGCTCAGCCAAGCCGGGAACCAGGACTCGCTCGACAGGTACGTGACGAGAGATTCGAGTAGGCCGAGTCCGAGCCCGCCGACGAGGGTCAGCGGGAACGACGACAGCAGCCCGATGAGCGCCGCCCCGAGCGCAGGGACGATAAAGCCGTCGTAGGCAACCGGGGTGAGCTGACCCGCTATCGGTCCGACGAGGAACCCACCGGCGGCACCGACGACCGAAGCGATGATCCAGCTCGACCCGGCAAGGGCGTCGGGCGAGAAGCCGAGCAGGACGGCACCCTTCTCGTTCTCGGCAGCGGCACGCGTGGCGAGCCCGAGTCGGGTGTAGCGAAACGACGCCCACACGACGCCGGCCATTACGACCGCCGCTCCCGCCGCGTAGAGATTCTCTTTGGGGAAGGGATGGCCGAGTCCGAGGAAATTCTGCCACGCCCCGCCGGGAAACACCGGCGGAAGTTGGCGAGCCAACTGACCGAAGTTCAGGAGTGCCACCGCTTGGAGGTAGAGGAGCAACCCGACTGAGGCGACTACCTTGCCGAGCGCCGACGCATAGCGCAAGGGACGGAACACCAGGTAGTGAACCATCGCCCCCATGAGCACTGCTACGAGCAGCGAGACCACGATCGATGCAACGAAGCCGAGCGGGCCGTTCGATATTGCGATCTCGACCGGCGTGTGACGTCCCGGTAGGAAGTTGACCCAAGGAAGGAAGATCCTCCCGTCGAGGCGAAGCTGGGTGTAGTTGAATACGACGTACATCGCTATGGCGCCCTGGGCGAAGTTGACGACTCCCGAGCCTCGGTATGCGACGACGACGCTCATGCCGAGCATCGCGTAGAGCGCTCCGAGCCCTAGCCCTATCAGTGCGTAGAAGACCAGGTTTCCCACGTCATTCTCCCTGGATGGTTGGGTGACCGGATCCTAACTTGCGGCCGGGACTGCTGCTACAGCGCAGTGCCGGCCGGCTCGCGCGGGAGACTTCCCCGCAGCGGCCGGCCGGCATCGGCTTCATTGTGTCGCTCAGCCCTGAGCGGTCTCGTGCAGCGGCGTACCGGCGACGATGTAGCTCGCCGAGAACGGCTTGGTAACTGTCACGAACTTCGTTCCGTTCCATTGGAGCACCGAGACTGCCGTAGAGCACACGCTCGAGTAGTTCGCCGGGGCGGAAGTACATCCCCATGGAACCCCGGCGAACATGTGCACGTTCGTCGTGTTGGCGATCGTCGAGTCGATGCTCGAGGCGGTGAGCGAGTTCGCTGACGACGAGTTGTCCAAGGTCAGCCAGGTGGTGAGAACCGTCTGGAACATCGCAGTTTCGATGCCTGTCGGCGTCTGGCTCGGCGAGTACTGCTTGTCTTTGGCGTTGATAACGCTTATCTCCTGGCTTGCCAAGCCCGTCGCAGAGCTCGGGTCGAGGAGGTTGTAGGAAGCGCCGACGAAGTACACGCCGTCTACCTTCGAGCCCGCTTGCGCAATCTGCTGGGTGTCCGTGCAGGCCCCGGAGAAGATCAGGGGGATCTTCTGTGCGGTCCATCCGGCCGTCGACAGGGCATTGAGGAGGTTGAAGCAGTCGGATGCCTGAGCCGAGAAGATGATCGCATCGGGCTTCTGTGCGAGAATCTGGGCTACCACAGCCGAGTCGTCGGGCGACGCAGGCGGAATCGGGTAGCCCTTCTCAGTCAGCCCCGGGATGAGCTTGACGCCGGCCGGCGTCGGTGTAAGCGATCCGGAGATGACCTCGACAGGCTTTTGCTCCAGGTCGTAGTAGCACGGCACGCCAGGGGCGGTGTTCGACCAGGGAATCGCAAGGTTAGTGGCGTGAAGCGTGTATGCGGCGAAGCTGATCAACCCGGGGTGTACTCCCACGCAACCGCCGCCGGCGGCAATGTCGTAGATGTTCTTGCCCTGGAAGTCCGCCTGGGTGATCGGGTTGAAGTTGATGACCGGAATCCCCGCCGCAGCGAAGATCGGGTCGACACTCGAACCGAAGAACTGATAGCCCGAGATTATGAACGCCGGCTTTTGCGAGACGATCTGGTTCGCACACGACGTGGACGAGCTCGGCGCGATCGTCTCGAAACAGGTGGTCAGCTTGATCGGATGTCCTGCAACTCCCGTGAGCGGGTTGCCGCCAAGACCGCCGAGCTCGTTGTTGATGTAGTCCACTGCGGCCTGGGCTCCGGCTGTGGCGTCCGGGAAGCTCCCGTTCGGGTCACCTTGCGGGTTCAAGAAACCGACCAGGATCGGGGTGCCCGTCGCTTTGACCGGCTTGCTTGTCGTGCAGTTGAGAACGGCCTGCATCCAACCCGCGTACTTGCCGTCGGTCGCGTCGAGAGACGTGTTCGGCGCCGCACACGACGAAGTCGCCGCCGTACCTGAAGTCGAACCCGAGCTGCCGGTCGAGCCGGCGGTCGTTGCAGTAGAAGCCGACTTGGTGGAGCTGCTACACGCTGCGGCGGTCATTGCCATGATCGCGCATCCTGCCATCCAAGCCGACTTGCGCCTTGTCGTAGTACCCACTCGAAACCCCCGTCTCTTTTTGGTTTTTGGATGCCCGTTCTGGGCTCGCATAATCTATACGATCAGTTAGTTTAACCTTCAACATAACTAATTTCAAGTGCTGAAGCCTCCACTCGTCAGCGCACAATCAAACGTCGCGCCGCCACCTCCTCCTCCCACCCGAAGTCCCATGTGGCATGCCACGTCGAATCGGCCAGAGGGGCGCTCAGACGGTCCCATCCCATCGACAGGAACCACTCGTAGGTCTGCTCGTGGCCGCTGCGCAGATCTCGCCCGGCAGGCAATCCTCCTACCGCTTGCGCTTTCGCAGTGCTCAGCACTGCGTGGTGGGCACGTCCGAACAGGTGGCCGAACGGTGGTCTGTCAAGCTCCTCCAGTTCCACATCGCTCAACTCCATGATCATCGGCTCATTGCCGACGATCGAAGCGAGTACCTCCACGTAGCGCCGCGACGTCACAGCCTCGGCAGTCACGTTGAACACTTCACCGAGCGCCGGCTCGCATCGGGCGAGCGACACCATAGCGTCGCAGAGGTCGTCGACGTGGCCGTACGAGCAGGCGACCAGGCCGCCGTGAGGGACGAATATCGGACGGCGTTGCAGCAGCCTCAGCCACATCGGCGTTTCCATGTCGAAGATGTTGTTGCGGGGGCCGTAGATCGCTGCCGGCCTCACTATGGTCGAAGGGAACCCAGCGCTTCGCCAGCGATCGAGGAGCGCTCCTTCGACCATCGCCTTGAACCCGCCGTAGGTGCCTGGACCACTCGGATTGCTTGCCATCTCCTCGCTCCACGGCATGACCCCGAGCAGGCTCTGGTCGTAGGCCATGATCGAGCTGACGTACAGATACCGGCCGCACCGGTCCGTGAAGAGGTCTAGTAATCCTTCGATATCGGCGCCACCGGCCGCCATGACGAAGCCGGAGACGTCGAAGACGGCATCCCATTCCCTGGAGCCGACCGCCTCGCCCATAGAGGTCAAGTCCGTCCGGTCCGCCGCAAGCCGTGTCACTCCGGGAGGCAAATCCGACGGTGTACGCCCACGGTTGAGGACCGTGACGTCGCCGCCCTCGCGCCAGAGTTTGTCGACGAGACGGCGCCCGACGAATACCGAGCCGCCGAGGACGAGACTCCTCACGTCTGCACCGGCCCCGCGTTCTCGCTTTGTGCGAGCGCCGCCTTGGCGACTTCAACATCCTTGCGGGCGCTCTCGCCCAGGTAGGCGGCTATCACCTTGTCGTCGCCGCGTATCTGGGCGGGCGTTCCTTGGGCTATGAGCCGTCCGAATTCGATTACGTAGATGTAATCGCAGACTCCCAGGACCAGGCCCATGTCATGGTCGATCAGAAATACCGTAGTCCCGTCGTCTACGATCCGGCGGAGCCGGTGGCCAAGCTCGCGGCTTTCCGTGGTGTCGAGTCCGGCTGCGGGTTCGTCCATCAGGACGAGCTTGGGGTTTGCGGCGAGGGCACGGGCGACGCCTACAAGCTTTCGCTGTCCTTGGGATAGTTCGCCGGGCACCCGCCCTGCTACGTCGAGAAGTTCGAGACGGCGAAGGGCGTCGTCGACCGACTGCACGACCTTGGTGCGATTCGGCCGGACCAGGTCGGCGAGGAAGCCGAGCACGGAGGACTTCTCAGCGGCGACGCGGAGGTTCTCGGTGACAGTGAGGTCGTCGAACAACTCGAGTGACTGCCACGTCCGGACCATTCCGGCACGTGCACGGTCGTGTGGCCCGCTCGACGTCAAGTCCTGCCCGTCGAATACGATCCGGCCTTTCATCGGCACGAACCCGGTAAGGCCGTCGACGAAGGTCGTCTTGCCTG
>JAKAZH010000138.1 GCA_021815935.1 Actinomycetes bacterium | reverse complement strand
TGTCGGTGACCGACGCCGTGCGGCTGGTGGCGGAAGAGATTCGTCCTGTCGTCGTGTGTATCGATTCACCGCCTGGGTGGGCGCGTTCCGGTAGGAGCCGGGCCGCGGAACGCGAGCTCGCCGGGCTCGGATTCCCGGCTTTCCCGGTGGGCGCCGACCCAGGAGATCACCCGTTCTACCGTTGGATGCGCGCCGGGATCGGCCTCTACCAGGCCCTTGCCGGCGCCTACCCCCGCTATCGCGGCGGGGACCTGCGCAACACGGCCTTCGAGGTCTACCCGCACGCCTCGGCACAACGCCTGGCCGGGCAACGCCGTCCGGCCGGGACGACCAAGACGACGTTCCGGCGCGCCACTCTCGGGGCGCACGGTGTCGACGAATCCAAGCTCACCAACATCGACCGCGTCGACGCCGCCTTGTGCGCCTTGACCGGTTTGCTTGCTCTGCAGGGCCGCTTCCAGGTGGTCGGGGACCCGGTCGACGGTGTCGTCGTGCTTCCCGAACTGAGCCGCTAGTGTCCGAGTCAACGTTTCCCGACCTTCGAGGAGGGTCCATGTCGAATCCGGCCGGCGATAGGACGACGACTGGCCGAGGCGCGTGAACCCCGTCTCCGCGTCGAGCGCCCGGCGCACGCACATGAGCGCCGAGACCATCCACGGGATGATCTACTTCAGCCCGCACGCCCGAACCGCCTACGCGGAGATAGGGATCACCGACCAGCGGATGGGCTACTTCGCTTCGCGTTCCGCGGCGATGGGACCCGTCGCGGCGGAAGTGACGATCGCGACGTTCTTCAACTTCCACCCTCGGGCGGTCACGAGAGTGATCCCCCAAGCGTGGGAGATCGCAGCACCCGAGTCCATCCTCGGCGCCCGCCTGGAAGCGGTCGACCGGACACTGCGCCAAGCCTGGGGTGACAACGTGGTCGGCGCCGAGGTGGCAGAGGCGGCAGATCTGGCGCGTAGCGCTGCGGAGAGAGCAGCGACCCGTCCGCAGGGACGGCCTCTGTTCGCCGGCCACGCCAGCCTCCCCTGGGCCAGCGAGGCGCATCTGGTGCTGTGGCAAGCGCAGACACTGCTTCGCGAGTACCGAGGCGACGGCCACGTCGCTTTGCTCATGAGCGAAGGGCTCGACGGCGTGGAAGCCCTGATCGTCCACGCCGCTACCGGAGACGTTCCGGGAGCCACCCTGCAGGCCATGAGAGAGTGGAACGACGACGAATGGGCGGATGGCGTAGCCAGGGTGCGGTCGCGCGGCTGGCTCGAACCCGGAGAGGAGCTCGCCCTGAGCCCGTCAGGCCGAGAGCACAGGCGGACCATCGAGGACCGCACGGACGGGCTCGCCGCTTTCCCATACGAGGCTATCGGCGAGGACGGATGCGAACGCCTGAGAGCGTTGGCTGTTCCGCTCTCCAAGGCGATCGTCTCCGGCGACGTCGGGTTCCCGCCGATGCTCGCCGCGCGCCTAGCCAAAGTCAGCTGACCGTCGGCTGAGCGTCGCCCGGGCCTCGATCCGTGCACCTCGGCAGCCCTTCAGCGTCGATGGACTGTCACGGCGTACGCGGACCCCTCGTCGAAAGGTCCCCTGTCCCACGAGGACCAACGATCGGCGAAGCGCAGCCCACTCTGCGAGCAGGCAAAGTCGTAGTCCGCGAGCTCGTATTTCCCGTAACCGTGACGGCCGTCGAGGCCGAACCCGGCGATCATCGCCCCTCCGACACCGACGTGCGCTGCACACGACGCGACCAGGCCGGCGCGACGCGACGGTTCGCAGAAGAGCGGGACGTTTCCTGCCAGGACGACCACGTCGAAGCGCCGCCCGAGATCCAACGAAGCCAGGTCGGCTTCTACCCAGTCGATCCCGGGGCCGAGCCGCCTGGCTTTGGCGATCATGGACGTGTTGACGTCGACGCCGACGACCTCGATGCCGTGCTTTGCCAGCTCGATCGAAACCCGCCCGGTTCCGCATCCCGCGTCGAGAACACTTGCCGGCGCAAACGACATCACGAGGCGAGCTTCGCCGTGCAGGTCCATTCCCGTGCGTGCGAGCGCATCGAAGCGTGCCTGGTAGGCCTCGCCGTCAAAATCGGACCCTGAGATCTCGGTCATGAAGTGAATCCTTGCATGTCGTCTCCGACTCCGTTCCCACTTCGACGGGTGATGCATCTGCGGGCCTTTGCTATCTTGAGCTGCCTATGACAGAAACAGAGCAGCGCTACGCTCGGGTAATCAGCGGGTTCGGTTCCCGACTGGCCCGCGTCAGTGCCAAGCAGTGGTCGGCCCCGACACCGTGCAGCGACTGGGACGTACAGTCGCTGGTGGCGCACGTCGTCACGACGCATTGGCGCATCGAAGGGACCGCCGGGCGCGAAGCCGACACGTCCGGTGACTTGGTCGCACAGTGGCAAGAAGCCAGCGTTGCCGTGTCCGATGCCCTCGCTGACCCTGCGCGTGCCTCCGCAATTCGCGGCGGAATGTTCGGTGAGCAAAGCTTCGAGTCGTTGGTGAGCCGCCTGCTCTGCAGCGACACGCTGTACCACACGTGGGATCTCGCCCGGGCGACAGGCCAGGACGAGGAGCTCGACCAGGATGCGGTTGAGAAGTCTTTGGAGTTTCTAACTCCGATGGACGAGGCGATCCGACGTCCCGGCGGTTTCGCCCCGAAAATCGAGCCCGGCGCGGACGCCGCCGTGCAGACGCGCTGGCTCAACTTCGGCGGCCGCGCAGCCTGACCCGGCCCGATCGGGCCATTCCAGGTCACCGGACATCTGGGCATGCGGTGCAGTCCCCGACGCCTCAGGCGACGACAGCCACCTCGAGGCTTTCGGCAAGCTCGTCGATCGACGTCCCGAAGGTTTCCTTGACGACGATCCCGTCCGGCGTCAGGTGGAACACCGCACGCTCGGTGTAGACGCGACTGACACAGCCGACTCCCGTTAGCGGGTAGGTGCACTTCGGCACGAGTTTCGGTGTGCCGTTCTTGGTGAAAAGGGTCATCATCACGAAGACCTCCTTCGCGCCGGCGGCGAGGTCCATCGCGCCTCCGACGGCGGGAATCGCGTCGGGTTCGCCGGTATGCCAGTTCGCGAGGTCCCCGGCGGCCGAAACCTGGAACGCGCCCATGACGCAGATATCGAGGTGACCGCCGCGCATGATCGCGAATGAGTCCGCATGGTGAAAGTAGGCCGCGCCGGGCAGCTCGGTCACCGCGATCTTGCCGGCGTTGACCAGGTCCGGGTCGACTTCGTCGCCTTCGGCTTGCGGCCCCATCCCCAACATCCCGTTCTCGGTGTGAAGCACGACGTGCTGGTCGGCTGTCAGGTAGTCGCTCACGAGGGTCGGCTGGCCGATCCCGAGGTTGACGTACGAACCGGCAGGGATGTCGCGGGCGACCATCTGCGCCATCTCGGAGCGGGTGAGGTAGCCGCTCATGCCGGCGCTCCGACGTGTCCGGCTACGTCGGCGGCGACCTTGCGCCGCTGGGCCACGACGACCCGATCCACGAAGATGCCGGGCGTGACAACAATTTCCGGATCGAGGGAGCCGACCGCCACGATCCGGTCTACCTCGACGATGGTCGTAGTCGCCGCAGTAGCCATCACCGGCCCGAAGTTCCGGCCGGTCTTGCGGTAGACGAGGTTGCCCATCCCGTCGGAGAGGTGCGCCCGGATTAGTGCGACGTCGCCACGGATCGGGTACTCGAGAAGGTACTGCCTGCCGTCGATGGTCCGGACCTCCTTTCCGGCGGCGAGCGGCGTCCCGGCACCCGTCGGGGTGTAGAAAGCCCCGATCCCCGCCCCGCCGGCCCGGATCCGCTCCGCCAGGGTGCCCTGGGGTACAAGCTCCAGCTCGATCTTACCGGCCCGGTACAACCCGTCGAAGATCCACGAGTCGACCTGGCGGGGATAGGAGCAGATTATCTTCCGTACCCGCCCCGCAGCGAGGAGTGCGGCGAGGCCCGTGTCGCCGTTGCCGGCGTTGTTGTTGACGACGGTCAGGTCCCCGGCGTCGCAGCGCAGCAGCGCGTCTACGAGAGCAAAAGGAAGCCCGGCTTCCCCGAAGCCCCCGATAAGCACCGTCGAGCCGTCCTCGAGGTCGCTTACAGCTGCGTCAGGGTCAGTTGGCAGTTCGATCATTCGAGATTCTCCCATACCCCGGCCAGTCCCTGATCAGTCACCGGGTTTGTCGAATCCTAGAAACACGGTCTCGTCGGCGCCCTGCAACTTGATGTCGAATGTCAAGCGGGCGCCGTCATCGAGCGCCACGAGTGTCCGTCGCCGGTTTTCAGGCAGCGACGACAGCAGCCTGTCCGGGGGGTACCCGGGGAGGTAAGCGCGGGTGAAAAGGCGGTGCAGCAGGCCGCGGGCGAACACGGTCATAGCGAAGAACGGCGTTTCACCTCCCGGTCGTAGCGTCGCGAAAGAGAACCGACCGGAGTTGTCGGTTGCGGCCCGACCCCACCCGGTGAAAGTGAAGCCGTCCCTGCGAAGAGACCCCGCCCTAGCCACGACGCGCCCCTCGGAGTCCGGTTGCCATATCTCGATCAACGCGTCCGGTACAGCAACGTCGTCGCCGTCCAAGACGAGCCCGGTGAACTGCACGGCGCCCGGGTGGCCTGGAGGGACAAGCTGCGAATCACCTTCGTATGGCAGTGCGAAAGCGAAGAACGGGCCGATCGTCTGGCCGGGAGTCTCGATCACGGGTTCACCGTCGGGGTTTCGCCGACCACGATGTCCCAGCGATAGCCGGTGTGCTCCTCGTGGGAGCTCACGTCGTGGTCGTAGGTCGCGACGATTCGCTCCCGTGAGCGGCGGTCGAGGACGGACTGGAATATCGGGTCGTAGTCGAAGAGGGGGTCCCCGGGAAAGTACATCTGGGTGATCAGTCGTTGGGTGAACGCACGCCCGAACACCGAGAAGTGGATGTGCGCCGGCCGCCAGGCATTGTGATGGTTACGCCACGGATAGGGGCCTGGTTTGACGGTCGTGAAGCGGTAGCTGCCGTCCGCCGCCGTAAGGCACCGGCCGACCCCCGTGAAATTCGGGTCGAGCGGAGCCTGGTGCTGATCGCGGATGTGGATATACCGCCCGGCTGCGTTCGCCTGCCACACCTCGACGAGTTGACCCGCGATCGGACGGCAGTCCGTGTCGAGCACACGCCCGGTGACGACGATTCGCTCACCGATAGGAGCACCGCGGTGTTGGACGGTCAAATCCGAGTCGAAAGGCCCGACATCTCCCTGGCCGAAGACAGGGGAGGTTCTCTCGATGAGCTCGGGGTCGATGCGATACGGATCGT
>JAKAZH010000137.1 GCA_021815935.1 Actinomycetes bacterium | reverse complement strand
CTAAGCGAACCGCCGCCTAACCGAGCCCTGTCAGGCGGCGGTGACGTAGAGTTGCGAAGCGAGAGAAGGCCCGAGTGCGATCGTCGCCGAACCGAGATCCAAGGTGAGCGTGCCGTCGGGCGCCCGGGTCGCGACGGTAGCCTCCGTCCCTGGCACGAGGCCATGTGAGGACAGATAGCTCAGCATGCTCTCGTCCAGCTCGACGAGCTCGGTCACACGGGCGAGCCGAACTCGCTCCCCCTGCGCCATCGACGAGAGAGCGACGCTCGGCGCAGGTTGGCCTCCTGCGCCGGGTATCGGATTGCCGTGCGGGCACGTGGTCGGAAAACCGAGTAGGGCAACTATCCGCTCTTCGACTTCATCGGATATGACGTGCTCCCACCGTCCGGCCTCGACGTGGGCTTTCTCCCAGGGCAGGCCGATTATGTCGGTTAGAAGTCGTTCTGCGAGACGGTGCTTTCGCACGACGCTCTCCGCTACGGATCGCCCCGAGTCGGTGAGCACGAGCGCCCGGCCTCTCGTCTCGATGTAGCCGTCAGCGCGAAGCCGGCGAATCATCTCCGAAATGGCAGGCGCCGAATGGCCGAGCCGCTCGGCGAGGCGCGCCTGGATGATGACCATGCCCTCTTCGCCGAGCTCGTGGATCGCTTCCAGGTATTCCTCGACAGGCGGGTGGAAACCTTCGGGCACACTTCGAGGATAGCGCCGCCCCCGACCATGGCGGAACAGTCACTTCGTTCTCCTAGCATCTGTGGCGATGCCAACCTTGATGCTCCTAGACGGCAACTCGTTGCTGTACCGGGCGTTCTTCGCTCTTCCGACGGACATGGCGACGGCCTCCGGACAGGTGACCAACGCCGTCTACGGGTTCACCTCCATGCTGATCAACCTCGTCAAGGATCACCACCCTGATCAGCTTGTCGCGACCTTCGACCGTCCCGAACGAACTTTCCGCCACGACATGGTCGACGACTACAAGGCCGGACGCGCCGAGACGCCCGACATCCTCCGCCAGCAGATGGGGCTCGCGCGGCAGCTCGTAGAAGTGCTGAAAATTCCGATCGTCGACTATCCAGGCTTCGAAGCAGACGACGTGATCGCCACGCTCGCGACGGCCGCGGCAGGCAGCGGGGACGACGTGATCGTCGTGACCGGTGACCGTGACACGTACCAGCTCGTCGAGGATCCCCACGTGAAGGTTCTCTACAACAGGCGGGGTGTCTCCGACTACGCGCTCTACGACGAAGCTGGCATCTTCGAGCGGACGGGTGTCACCCCGGCGGCCTATCCGCAGTACGCAGCGCTTCGCGGTGATCCCTCGGACAACCTCGCCGGTGTTCCCGGGGTCGGGGAGAAGACCGCTGCCCGACTCATCTCGACCTATGGGGACATAGACGGGATCTACACCCATCTCGGGGATCTGACGCCCAAACTTCGAGACAGCCTCGCCGGCGCCGAGAGTCGTGTCAGGGCAAATGCTGCCGTGACGCTGCTTGTGAGGGATGTCCCGGTGGCGATTGATCCAGTTGAGGCGCGCCTCGGAGGCTGGGACGTGGACGGAGCGCGCCGTTTCTTCGAGTTTCTCGAGTTTCGAACTCTGTGGAATCGTCTAGTCGAAGCCACGGGCGGCGATGGCTCACCTTCTGGCGAGTCCGTCAGTGCCCTGAAAGGCACCGAGGTGTCGATCCGTGAGGCACCATCGTCTGCGGACCTGGTGGCACAGCTCGCCGCTTGGAGCGACGCAGGCGCACACCTGGCAGTGTCGGGATCGTGGTCGGGGAGGGAGGGGCGTTCGCTGTTGCTCGGCCTGGCAATCGTCGAGGTCGGCCCGTCGTCGCCGGCCGAGGCGCTGTGGGTGGACAGTAAAAGCCTCGCGTCTGGTGAGGTGTCGGCTGCCTTGTCACGACTTTTGGGGCCGGGCGCAGCCCGCGCGTCTTCGCACAATGCGAAAGCTTTGATGCGGTCCCTTGCGCCATGGGGAGTGACATTTTCCAATCTGGAGCTGGACCCGACGATCGCCGCTTACCTCGTTGATCCTGCTGGCGATCAATACCTCCTCGAGGATTTGGCATCGCGCTATGCGGGCGTTCATCTGGGTGCCGAGCTACCGAACGACGGCGGCCAACTTGACCTGATGGCCGAGGCGCCGGACCCGAAGGCGGTCGCCGGTCAACGTGCGAGCGCTGTCGCCTCCCTTGTCGCTCCTTTGGGAGCCGCCTTGGAGGCGAGGGGTATGCAGAGCCTCTACCGAGACGTCGAGAGGCCGCTCGTGAGGGTCCTCGCTGCGATGGAGCTCGTCGGCGTCCGCGTCGACGTAGGGGAGTTGCGCAGCCTTGCAGGGGAGCTGGTGGGCGAGGTCAGGAGACTGGAGCGGGAGATCCAGGACCTGGCTGGCGTCGACTTCGTCGTCAACTCGACGCCACAGCTGCGGGAGGTCCTTTTCTCCAAACTCGGCCTGACTCCCCAGAAGAAGACGAAGACGGGGTACTCGACGGACGCGCAAACGCTGGAACGCCTGCGTGGGCAGCACCCGATCGTCGACTCGCTGCTTCGCTACCGGGAGGTCGAGAAGCTCCGCTCCACCTACGGCGAGTCCCTGCTGGGCGAGGTCGGCGACGACGGGCGGATCCACGCCACTTTCAACCAGACGGTCGCCCGCACCGGACGGCTCAGCTCCGACCAGCCGAATCTCCACAACATACCCGTGCGAACCGATGAGGGGCGCCGCCTGAGGAAGTGCTTCGTGCCTTCGACGGGACGGCGTTTTCTCGTCGCCGACTACAACCAGGTGGAGCTCCGAGTGATCGCCCACCTGGCGGGAGAGCCGGCCCTCATCGAATCATTCCGTATAGGAACTGACATTCACAATGTCACGGCGTCGAGGATTTACGGTGTCGCCTCCGACCAAGTGACCATCGCGATGCGATCCAAAGCCAAGATGGTGTCCTACGGGCTTGCCTACGGTATGGAAGCGTACGGTCTCTCGCAGCGTCTGGCCATCTCTGTCGACGAAGCCTCTGAGATCCTCTCCGCCTACTGGAACGCCTTCCCGGCGGTACGGGAGTACATGGAGAAGGTCGTGGCCGAGTCGCGCGAGCGCGGCTACACCGAGACGCTGTTCGGACGCCGCCGACCTATCCCGGAGCTTCAGTCAGGTCGCTACCAGGTGCGAGCCGCGGGTGAGCGCCAAGCGATGAACGCCGGCATCCAAGGTCTCGCGGCCGACATCTTCAAGGTTGCTCTCGTGCGGCTGTTCGCCAGCCTGGAGTCGAACCGGATGGAAAGCCAGCTCGTGTTGCAGGTACACGACGAAGTGATACTCGAGGTTCCCCCGAGCGAGCAGGGCGCAGCGGTCGAGGTTGTGATGGACGCGATGACAGGCGCGGCCGAGCTCGACGTGCCTTTAGCGGTCAACCTGGCCTGGGGAGACGACTGGGCGTCAGCGAAAGCATGAGAGGGCGCCCGGCTGCTCACGCCGCATCTGACTGCGTGTTGGCCCTGCACACGGGTATGTTTACAGAGTTAGCCGAAACAGAGTTAGCCGAAACAGAGTCAGCTGAAGTTACGACCTGACTGTCAGAGTGGCGCACCGTCCGACCGGGAGAAATGCAATGGGTGTTGAAGTCCACGACTCCACGAGTACCGAGGCGCAGGCGTCCTTTGCCGGCGTCGCCACCATCGACTCGGTACGGGTGGTCCACGACCACGCGGATCGCATTTTCACATGGAATTACGACCGCGAACGGCCGCAGCTCGAGGCTTTGTACAACAAGGGGGCGGCGTCGCAATGGAACAGCGTGACCGACCTCGACTGGTCGACAGACGTCGATCCTGCGCGCGTGAGCTCCGAGGAGCCTCCGTTGATCATGCTGGCGCGCCGGGCGGCGACGATCCCCGGCTCGCCGCTGCGCAACTGGGGCGAACGGGAGTTCACGCAGCTCCGAATCGAGTCGCTCAAAGCGCAGCTGAGCCAATTCATGCACGGCGAGCAGGGGGCCATGATGACGGCCGCGAAGCTTGTCGAGACCGTCCCGTGGATCGACGCGAAGTACTACGCCGCCACCCAGACGATGGACGAAGCCCGCCACACGGAGGTGTTCGCCCGCTACCTGCATCAAAAAGTGGGCGACGCCTATCCGATGTCACCGTTCCTTCAAGGACAGATCTTCGGTTTGCTGGAGGACAGCCGCTGGGACATCGCCTATTTGGGGATGCAGATAATCATCGAAAGCCTCGCACTCGCAGCGTTCGGCGACCTGCTCAGACGCACCTCAGAGCCCCTTCTCGCAAAACTCCTCCGTTATGTGATGGCTGACGAGGCCCGTCACGTAGCGTTCGGTATTGTCAGCCTGTCGGAGCTCTACCGTTCCTTGAGTTCCGCCGAGCTCAAGGAACGCCAGGAGTTCCTGGTCGACAACACCATGCGTAACAGGCTTCGCTCGACCACGCCGGAGGTGTGGGAGCGTATGGGTGTCACCGTCGAGGAGGTCGTGCCGGTCCTTCACCAAGCCGCCGGCGAGATGGGCCACGGTGTGTTCATGGCGTTCCAGCGGGCATTTTTCTCGAAGCTCGTCCCCAACGTTCGCAAACTGGGACTGCTCGACGCGAACGACGGCTACCTGAGAAAGCAGTGGCAGGAGGCGGGGCTGCTCGAGTTCGAGCACGCCGACGACACCTCCGCGGACTTCGAGTCATACGACGCCGTTGCGGCGGATCGGGCTGCGGCGAACTAGGCGGGAAGACGCGGGGGCCAAACCATCCCCAGCGGGGTGTAAACTCGCACTTCTAACGGGATGGGGGAGTAGCCCCCGCCCACGATTTGCTTTGGCCGAAAGAAGGCTTCTACCTCCATGTCCGACGACTCCTTGACCGCCACAACCTCCTCGCCGATGGGCACCTTCGACGAGTTGGGTGAGTACACGCCCCGCCAGATCGTCGCCGACGACCTGGACGGAACGTCGCTCGCCGACGCCATCGCCGGCACGATCGTGGAGTTCGAAGATGGCGACATCGTCAAAGGCACCGTTGTCAAGGTGGACAAGGACGAGGTGCTCCTCGACATCGGCTTCAAGTCGGAGGGGGTCATCCCCGCCCGCGAGCTGTCCATCCGCCACGACGTCGACCCGAGCGAGGTCGTCACCATGGGCGAGAAGATCGAAGCGCTCGTCCTGCAGAAAGAGGACAAGGAGGGGCGCCTCATCCTCTCCAAGAAGCGGGCGCAGTACGAGAGGGCTTGGGGCACAATCGAGGATGTCAAAGAGCGTGACGGCGTCGTGTCCGGACCTGTCATCGAAGTGGTCAAAGGCGGCCTGATCGTC
>JAKAZH010000136.1 GCA_021815935.1 Actinomycetes bacterium | reverse complement strand
CGAAGACAAAACACCAGCAACCCCAGACGCGACACCACCAGGCGCCGAACCCGATAACACCGGAACCTCAACATCAGTAATTAAAGACAATGGATCTCCCTTCATCCCGGGAAATACTCCTAGATCCCCCGGACCAAGTGGTGGACCCTCTTACACAGACATCCCTACACGCCCGTCTCGCTTCCCAGACGACGTTCCGGAAACTATCCTCACAAGGTCGGCTCCGACATGCGCACGATGCATGCGTATTCCCTCGTGGCCCTCATCTGCGGATCTGCTGAGGGCGATCAGCACCTTGATGACAGTTTCGTCGCGGGTTGGCAACCCGATGGCTCCCAACGTGCTCATCCATCTCTCTAGCTCACTCGTGCCTCGAGCGGTAAGTCGAGCGGGCCGCTGGCGACCGCGCTTCTCTGCGTTCGTCCGCTTTATCAGTCCGGCACGCTCAAGCCGATTGAGCGTCGTGTAGATCTGGCCCGAATTCAATGGCCAGACATAGCCGGTCGCCGCCTCAAACTCTTCGTGAAGCTGCAGGCCGTACTTCGGCCCCTCGCTGAGCAGAGCCAACAAGGCGTTCCCGACGATCGGCGTGCGAGGCGGAGTCATTTGCCTACGAGCCTCGGGTCAGAGAAGGTCCGTGCGCGATCCAGGGAACCCGGCCATTCGTCGTCGTTGAGCGTGGGCTGGTTGCCTCAGGAGGGGCCAACCTCAAGTCCGAAAGTCGGGCAAGGTTCATCCGGAGGCCCAACTGTTCATGACCAGTGTGCGGGCGATCTGGTTGCATAGGGCGAGGCCGACGCGGCCGTCCCCGTCCGGCTCTTGGCGAGCCACTCGCGCTCGGATCAGGCGTTCAGGCCACCCGACGGTGGACCAGCCACACGGCTGCAGCGATGAGCAGAATGGAGAGCGCGAGCAGCCAGCCACCCTCGATCCATTGGAATAGCCAGAACCGATTGGCCGGCTGGTACCAGGTCAACTGCGTGTAGCCGTGCTGGGCGAAGCACTGGTATAGGGATACCGGCGCCGACTTTCCGCCCCCGGCTGGTGGGGTGGCGCAGGCTTTGATGAGGGTCGGGGGAGCATCCATCCAACTGTGGAACTGGAACCTGCCGCCCTTGGTCCACCACTGGCTCAGCACAAGCGCAGAACCAGGCCCGTTCGCTGAACCGGCACCGTTCAGCGTGCTCGTGACGAGCGGCGCCAGGTAGTGCTGACGCAGGAAGTTCCCAGCCGCTAGCGCGAGCACGGTGTAGGCGGCCAGGGTGGTGACGATGGCGGGGACGACCCGGCGGATCAGCAATCCGGCCAGGGCGCCGATCGCGAAGGCAACCAGGGTCCAGGCGGCGAACGAGACGCCGCGCAGGTCGAACAGGCCGGGAGCGAGCGGGGACGCCTCGGACAGGGAAAGGGACTGGTTCCCCGTTGCGAGGTACGGCTGGTAGTACCAGGAGAGCAACACGCTGATAGCACCGGCGGCGGTGGCCACCACGAGGCCGAGCGCCACCAGCTTGGCGAGCGTCCAGCGCCACCGCCCGAAGCCCTGGGTCCAGGCGTAACGGAAGGTGCCAGTCTCGAGCTCCCGTGCCAGCACTGGCGCCCCGACAAAGGCCCCGATCAGCGCGGGCACGATCTGTAGTACATAGCCGCCGATCAGAACATGGTTCATGTTGTTGAAGGTGGTGACCAGGTCGGCGCAGGTAGCTGAGCCCGTGTGGCACGTGGTTGCGGCGGTGTAGGCGTGGTGGAGCTGAAGGCCGACGATCCGAATCCACACGGCCAGTACGCCCAGGAACGCGGCCACGCCACCCAACGCGATCCGGTGCTGTCGCCACGTGACCCAGGCCATGCGCCGCCACGGCAGCGGTCGCAGGGTCGTGTGCTCCTCTTGACGCGCGGCCAGGGTCAGCGTGGTCATTGCGTCACCTCCAGTGGTTCGGTGCCCCGGCCGCGTGTCGGGCCGGGCAGCGCTGCGGCACCGGCCTCACGCAAGTAGGCCAGAGAGAGCTCTTCGAGGCTTACCGGACGTTTCTGCCATCCTGGGGGCACCGGGTCGGAGCTGCCGTTCGTTCGTATCAACAGGTGAGCCCGTCCCTCGGCGTGCCAGGCACGCTCCGGGCCCGATCGTTCCGTGAACCGGTCAGCTTCGACGGCCGGGCCGCTCAGCACGTGGTGGCGAGCGAGCAGGTCGTCGACTTCGCCAGCCAGCTGAACGCGACCGCCCGACACCAAGATGAGGTAGTCGGCCACCCGCTCAAGCTCGGCCAGGACGTGCGAGGAGAGCACCACTGACACCCCGTCTTCGGTCCTGGCGGTCATCACCCTGGCCATGAAGTCGTGGCGGGCCATCGGGTCGAGGCTCGCCATCGGTTCGTCGAGCACGAGGAGCCGCGGCCGCCGGGCCAACGCCAGAGTCAGGGCGAGCTGCGCTTGCTGACCGCCGGACAGCTTGCCTGCCTTGCGTTTCAACGGGATGCCCAGCTCGCCCAGCCGAGCCTCGGCGTATCCCTGGTCGAAGTGCCGGTTCAGGTTACGGGTCAAGTGCAGCATGTCGACGACCGACAGGTTCTTATAGAGCGGCGCGTCCTGAGCGACGAACGCGATGCCGTCGAGCGCGGCCAGCGACCCGGGCGGCGTACCGCCGAGGACGGCGACGGCGCCCGCGGTCGGGTCCGTCAGCCCGACCGCCAGGTTCAACAGGGTGGTCTTCCCAGCGCCGTTCGGTCCCACCAGCGCGGCGACGCGCCCGTCGGGGATTGCCAGCGTGCATTCGCGCAGCGCCCAGGTGCGGCCGTACCGCTTGCCCAGGTCGCTCGCCTCGATGACGTTCATGCCATGCCCTCCGTTTCGGTGCTTGGGGCGTTACTGCGATCGCCCGAACCGCCGTGACTCTCACTGGCAGACAGCGCCACGACCCAGCTCTCGTCGGCGGCACCACCACACCCGGAGCGCCGGTCGCTCTCCGCTCGCCTCGTCAGATCGGGCCACGTGTTGGGGTTGTCCATGTGCGGATGGTACGAAAGGCCCGATAACACTGGGATAACGTCTTCGCATGGGCGACTGAACGTCACCCATGCGACTACAGGTGTTATCGCATTGTTATCGGCGGTGAGTCACCATGGAAGTTATGAGAGTGCTGGTAGTGGAAGACAACTCGGTCCTGGCGAACACCGTCGCCGAAGGCCTTCGCGACCAGGGCATGGCCGTCGATGTCGCCTTGGACGGATCATCCGGTATGGACAAGGCGACCATAAACACGTATGACGTCATTGTCCTCGACCGAGACCTGCCCGTGGTCCACGGCGACGCCCTCTGCCGTCAGATCGTGGGCTCGCCGACTACCAGCCGCATCCTGATGCTCACCGCGGCCGCTCTCGTCGGCGACCGCGTGGACGGGCTGAACCTGGGTGCCGACGACTATCTGGCCAAGCCGTTCGACTTCTCTGAGTTGGTCGCCAGGGTGCGGGCCCTGGCCCGCCGCAGCCCTTCTACTCCGCCGGTCCTCACTCGCAGTGACCTGACCGTCGATCGGGGGCGCCGAGCCGTCACCAGAGCCGGCCGGCCGGTGCTGCTAGCCCGAAAAGAACTCGGGATACTCGAAGTGCTCATGTCAGCGAACGGTGCAGCGGTGACGGCCGAGCAACTCCTCGAACAGGTCTGGGACGAATACGCCGATCCGTTCACCAATACCGTTGCGGTCACCGTCGGGCGCCTCCGCCGGAAACTCGGCGAGCCGCCAGTGATCGAGACGGTCATTGGCGGTGGATACCGGATTCCCTAGACATGGCATTTGCCCGACTTCGATCCAGGATCCTCGCCCGGCGCACCGTTCGGGCTCGCATAGCGCTGGCTTGTGCAGGATTGTTCCTCGTCATCGCTGCGGCGTTTGTCGCAGCGATCTACATCGTCGTTGACCGCAGCTTCAGCCCAACCCCTCCGCCCAGCTCTATAGCTACCGGTCTTGTCCGCACTTGCCAGACGGCCGAAGCGAATGGCACCCTCAAGCTCGACCGCCCTTTGGCGGCCCAGTGTCAATACTTCGTCGGAGCCACCAATCAGCGCACCACGGACCTTCACGAACTACTCGTATGGTCGCTCGGCGGTCTTGCCATCGCCACAATCGTGGCCGGCATCTCGGGATGGGCGATTGGACAGCGGATCCTCCTACCGCTCCTCAAAGTGACGGCGGCCGCGCGGCGAGCCTCCCAAGAGCGTCTCGACGAGCGAATCAATCTTGACGGTCCCCACGATGAGCTGAAAGAACTGGCAGACACCTTCGACGACATGTTGAATCGTCTCGATCAAGCTTTCGTCAGTCAACGCAGATTCGTCGCTAACGCCTCTCACGAACTGCGAACGCCGCTGACCACTATGCGCACCTTGATTGACGTCGCGATGGCCAAGCCCACCCGGACGACTGACCAGCTCGAGATCCTCCTCGGCCGTGTCCAAACTGCGCTCGATCAATCCGAGGCGCTCATCGACGGTCTCCTGACCCTCGCTCGATCGGACCGGGGCTTTACCACCCATGAACTCGTCGACCTCGAAGCCGCCGCCCAAGACGCGATGGACCAGGCCGTCATGACCTCAAGAGACTCGAACATTGCTATCAACGCCAACCTGTCCCCTGGCCCGACTCTCGGCGACCGGATACTTCTCGAGCGCCTGGTCGCAAACCTGCTCGACAACGCCGTTCGCTACAACCTCCGCGGAGGATCGGTGAGTGTCGTGACAGGCACCGACAATTGCAGTTCGTACATCACCGTCACCAACACCGGGCCGCTCGTGCCGGAGTCAGCGGTGACGTCGTTATTCGAACCTTTCACGCGTCTCGATGGACGAGCCAGCAACGGCCAAGGCGTCGGGCTCGGTCTGTCCATCGTCGCCTCGGTCGTCAATGCCCATGACGGTCACCTCCATGCTGAGGCACTCCGTGATGGAGGGATGAGCATCTCGGTCTGGCTTCCGAAGCCAATCGTGGGTAGGTTACCACACGTGGCCGGACCGGACGGCGCTGAGTCGCCATGATCGGCTTACCGGTCGCCAGCACCTCGCCGAAACACCGTGTTGGACGCGGGGAGCTCGAGTCGCACGCCATCTACCTGGGCAAATGGGTTCGCCTTATGGCACCTCAAGACCACTCACTCGACACCATTCCACGCGTCGTACTCGAACTCTCGACATGATGCGCGCATGAGGGTTTGAGCGGGTGTTTCTGTTGGTTGCTGTGTGACGTCGCCGTGTCAGGGGCCGAGCAGGGCGAGCGGGACGATGGCGATGCCGTCGGGGCGACGGTAGGCGACCGGGCCGGTGGTGATGACGATGTGGTCGATGACGTTTTCTTTG
>JAKAZH010000135.1 GCA_021815935.1 Actinomycetes bacterium | reverse complement strand
TGTTCTGGCGCTCCAACTCACGATCGAGGATGTCGAAAAGCTCACGGTCGTCGCTCACAACTCCATCGTAGATGCTGGCCGCTGCGATGCTCGGCCGGTAGGACAGACTTGGAGAGTGGCGAATCGTGTACGGCTCGGTGTTGCACTTCTCCTCGACGGACCCGAGGGCGTCGAGATCGCCGGTTTGCGTCGCGGTCTCGGCGACCCGAGCCTCGATGCCATCCCCTCTCACATAACTCTCGTCCCGCCCGTAAACGTTCGAAGCGCCGAAGTGCCTGACGCAATGGCGGTGCTGCGCGACGCGGCTTCGAAGCTCGATGGGCCGATCGACCTGACGCTTGGGCCGCCCCGCACGTTCATGCCGGACAACCCGGTGGTCTACCTGGAGGTGGGAGGGGACCCGTCGGCGCTTCGCGATCTCGCTGCGCTGCGCGAAGCGGTCTTCCTGGCGCCCTTGCAGCGCAAGCTTTCCTGGCCGTGGGTGCCCCACGTGACAGTAATGGACCGTGGCCTCCCCGGGGACGTCCAAGCGGCGGCGCAGACCTTCGGAAGCTATGTAACCCAGGTCAGCTTCGAAAGGGTGGTCCTCCTCGAGCTAGGCGTCGACCGGCGGTGGCTGCCACTGGCGGACGTACTGTTCGCTCGTCGCGCCCGGGTCGGCACAGGAGGCCTGGCGGTCGAGCTGACCTACTCGCGTCTTCCCGACCCGGAGCTGCACGCTGCGGCCGACGAATGCGAGACCGGAGTGGGCGAGGTGACGAGTCCGGCCGTGATTCGGCCGGACCTTCTTATGCGCCCTGTGTTCCTGGCGGCCCGACGGGAAGGGATTCTCGCCGGCGCCGCGTCTGCGTGGGTGGACCGTAGCGGACCCTCAGTTGTCGTGTGGGTGCGCAGCGGCCTTCGCGTGCAGGGGATCGGGGCGATCCTGCTTTCGCATCTCGAAGCCAGATTGCGAAGCGAAGGGTGGAAGTTTCCGCGCCTTCGAGGGCTCGGACCGGCCGGTTTCTACGAGCGGTGCGGCGCCTGGACGGTGCCCGACGAGACTGTCAGTGACAGCCGGGACGCCGCCAGGCTCGACTGAAAAGGGGTGGCCCAGCTCACATGAACGGGACCGAAGCGTACGTCGCAAGCTTTTGGAACTGGTGATGGGCGCTTACCCGCCGGACGGTACCGGACTTGGACCGCATCACGAGCGAGTCGGTGATCGCCCCGCGCGAGTCGTAGCGGACTCCTCGGAGAAGTTCGCCGTCGGTGATACCCGTTGCAGCGAAAAAGCAGTTACCGCCTGCAACTAGGTCATCGATGCCGAGGACCTTGTCCACGTCGTAGCCGAGGCTAGAAGCCAGTTCCCGCTCCGCGTCGTCTCGTGGCGATAGCCGCCCCTGGATCTCACCCCCCATGCTTTTGAGCGCGGCAGCTGCGATGACACCTTCGGGAGTGCCGCCCGTCCCGAACAGCACGTCGGCCCCGGAGTCCTCCCAGGCGGTCGCGATCGCGCCGGCCACGTCGCCGTCGGTGATGAGGCGTATCCGGGCGCCGGCGGTGCGGACCTCGTCGATGAGAGCGTCATGGCGGGGCCGCTCGAGGATCACAGCTGTCAGGTCCCGGACGTGCTCGCCCTTCGCCGCCGCAATCGCGCGCAGGTTGTCGGTGGGGGACATCCCGAGGCTGACGCGACCGGCCGCCTCGGGGCCGACGGCGATCTTGTCCATGTACACGCACGGGCCGGGATTGAACATCGTTCCCCGTTCGCTCACCGCTATTACCGCAAGAGCGCCTCCCCGCCCGAGCGCGGTAGGCCTGGTACCGTCGATCGGGTCTACCGCCACGTCAGCTTC
This sequence comes from Actinomycetes bacterium, assembly GCA_021815935.1. The sequence continues at coordinate 3,649 of JAKAZH010000135.1, read as the reverse complement.
GGGCGGTGTGCCGTCCCCGACGTGCTCTCCGTTGTAGAGCATCGGGGCCTCGTCCTTCTCGCCTTCGCCGATTATCACCACTCCGTCCATAGGCACCCCAGCCAGGACTATCCGCATGGCGTCGACGGCGGCGCCGTCGGCGCCGTCCTTGTTACCCCTGCCCATCCAGCGTGACGCCGCCATGGCAGCCGCTTCGGTGACTCGCACAAGCTCGAGGGCGAGGTTACGGTCGGGGGCCTGCGGTCTGAATCTGGCGTCGTCGGTCACGCGGCGAATGTAGCCTCTCGGGGTCCGTACTGACCGGACCTTGGGAGTGTCGGACCGGTATTATTGGTGGAAGTGGAGACGATCGCACCTAAGCGCGCCCAGACGTCGCCTTCGACCTCGCTGACCGAGACGCTCTTCGGGGACACCCTCCCGAATCGTCTCGTGCTCGCAGCGGGGACCGTCGCCGTGCTGGTATGCCTCGTCCTGCGGTTTTGGACTCCGAGCGCACTCTGGTTGGACGAGACGATAAGCGTCGACATTGCGCGGCTGCCTATCACACAGATCCCCCAAGCTTTGAGCCACGACGGCGCCCCCCCGCTGTACTACGTGATGCTGCACTACTGGATGCGGATCTTCGGCGAAGGCGACTTCGCTGTCAGAGCGCTGTCAGGCTTGACAAGCATCGCGACGTTGCCGCTGTTCTGGCTCGCGGGTCGGCGTATCGGGGGACGACCGGTAGCTTGGGTGAGCTTCTTTCTGGCCCTGTCGTCGCCTTTTGCCATCAACTACGCGACCGTCACACGGATGTACTCGTTGATGATCGCTGTGTCGCTTCTGGGGTTCCTCGCACTCGCAAGCGCCTACCAGGATCCGTCCCGGCGGCGGCTGGTCGCCCTCAGCGCGAGCACGGCGGCCGTGCTCTACACGCATTACTGGGGCATCTACCTCGTGTTCGCCGCTGCGATATGGCTCCTGTGGAGGATTCGGATCTCCGGGCGGGGCAAGCCGGCGTTCAAGGCGATGTTCGTCGGCGGCCTGCTGTGGCTCCCGTGGGCGCCAGTGTTCGTATTCCAGGCGACGCACACCGGCACTCCGTGGACTTCGCCCGCAAGCTTTTCCGACCTGCTTGCGATCTTCAGCGATTGGAGCGGCGGCGGCCCGTGGGGTGGCCTACTGATGTTCGCCACGTTCCTGGCGTTCGTCTTCGGCACTTTCGGCAGGACGGCTGCCCCGGGAACGATGGTGACTGTCGAGGACCGCCACGGCCGCGTCCGCCAGGTACCGGCGGGGCCGGCCGTCGTCTTGGAGGCGAAACCCAGACCGGGGATGGGGCCGCTCGTGGGTATCGCTCTCGCAGCTCTGGTAGTGGCCGTACTCGGAGGGATGATCGCGAACGCCGCTTTCGTGGCGCGCTACACGGCGGTCGTGCTTCCACTGTTCCTTCTCGTCATGGCGACGGGTGTCGTCACCCTCCCCGGGCGTCGGTTCAGGGCTCTGGTGGTTGCCGCGCTCGTGCTTGCTGGCATCATGAGCGGCAAGGCTCAGAACTCCCTGCAGCGAACCCAGGCCGTGAAAGTCGCGGCGATACTGAACGCACAGGCGCGGCCCGGCGATCTCGTAATTTATTGTCCGGACCAGCTCGGCCCCGCAGTCAACCGCCTGCTAACGGTGAAGGGCGTCCAGCAGATCACTTTCCCCCGTGGAACCGGCCCCGGACTCGTCAACTGGGTGGACTATAAAGCTGTGATCGCCTCCACCGACGTCTCGCAGTTCGCGCAGTCGGCGCTACAGGAGGTGTCAGGCGGCCAGACGGTCTGGCTCGTCTGGCGTGACGGTTACCCGGGTTTCGGCGGGGACTGCGGGTTCCTGGCCAGCTGGCTTGGCCTTCTGCGCTCGCCGGGAGTGACGCTCGTGCACGCCAACGGGGCGGCCTATTACGAGTTCGAGAACCTGACGCGATTCAAATAGTCAGACCGACAAGACGAACCCGAGAGGAACCGAATTTTGACTGAACAGATACCTGGGCCGGCCGCAGACGTGGTCATCGTCGGTGGTGGCCCAGCCGGGTTGACGGCGGCGTACGAATTGGCGAAGAGAGGCTCTTTCGCTACCGTGCTCGAGGCCGACGACGTGGTCGGCGGTATCAGCCGCACGGTCGAACGTGACGGTTGGCGCTTCGACATAGGCGGTCACCGCTTCTTCACGAAGGTCGCACCGGTCGAGTCGTTCTGGCACGAGGTGCTACCGGACGAGGATTTCCTTCTTCGGCCCCGCAAGAGCCGGATCTTCTACGAGGGCAAGTTCTACGACTATCCCCTCAAAGCCTCGAATGCGCTGTCGAACCTCGGCTTGCTCGAAGCGCTGCGCTGCGTAGCGTCCTACGCGTGGGCGAGGATCCGTCCTCCGGCGCGCCAGGACATGTACGAGGGTTGGCTGGTAGCACGATTCGGTTGGAGGCTGTACAACCATTTCTTCAAGACCTACACCGAGAAAGTGTGGGGTCACCCGGCGTCGGAGATGCCGGCCGACTGGGCTGCGCAAAGGGTCAAGAACCTGTCTCTCGCGTCGGCGGTCATCAACGCTCTTCTCCCGAAGCGCAACCAGAAGGACATCACCTCGCTCATCGAGGAGTTCCAGTACCCGAGATTGGGGCCCGGGATGATGTGGGAGCGCTGCCAGGAGCTCTGCGAAGCGAAGGGCGCCAAGATCTTGATGCGCACCAAGGCGGTCCGGGTCCGCCACGCCGGTGGGCGTGCCATCTCCGTGGTGGCGTCGCATGACGGTGCCGAGACCGAGTACGCCTCGTCGGCGATTGTCTCCTCGATGCCCATCGCTTCCCTCGTGCGTGCTTTCGACCCGCCTGCTCCCGCTGACGTCCGCAGGGCAGCGGACGACCTGTACTACAGGGACTTCTTGACGGTCGCATTGGTTGTGCCCGAAGCGGCCGTGCCGTGGGACGACAACTGGATCTACATCCACGACGCGTCGGTCAAGACGATGCGGATCCAGAATTTCGGATCCTGGTCTCCGTACATGGTGAAAGAAGGCCGCAACGTGCTGGGCCTCGAGTACACAGTCGAGGAAGGCGACGAGTACTGGAGCGCCGACGATGCCGAACTGGTCGCTCGGGGCGCAGCGGAGCTTGGCCGCCTGGGCCTGCTCGACCCGGGCCAGGTTGAGTCGGGCTACGTGGTGAGGATGCCCAAGGCGTATCCCTACTACGACCTGGACTACGCTGCGAACGTCGACACGATCCGCGCCTGGATTGCGCAGAACGCTGCGAACGTGTTCCCGGTCGGGCGCAACGGTATGCACCGCTACAACAACCAGGATCACTCCATGTACACGGCGATGCTGACAGTCGAGAACCTTTTCGGCGCTGAACACGACGTCTGGTCGGTCAACGTCGAGGAGGAGTACCACGAGATCAACGCCAAGTCGGCCCAGGGCGGCGAGCAGAGTTCGTCCGTGTCGGGTTCGTCCGTGTCGGGGACAGGTCGGGACGCGCCGATCCTTCCGAAGCGGTCGACGCTTTGAGCCGCATCTGGTTCTGCCGTAACTGCGGGTACGAAGTGCGGTCGCGTGGTCGCTGCCACTCGTGCAAGGAGAAGCTCACCCCGTCGGCGCTCCCTGAGCTTGCTGTCGGCTCGGAAGACGACGA
>JAKAZH010000134.1 GCA_021815935.1 Actinomycetes bacterium | reverse complement strand
ACATGGCGGTCGACCTCGGCACGGCTAACACGCTCGTCTACGTTCGAGGTCGGGGGATCGTGCTGAACGAGCCGTCAGTGGTTGCTGTCAATACGAAGGACAATCGCCCGGTTGCCGTGGGCATGGAAGCGAAGCGGATGATCGGCCGGACCCCGAGCCATATCCAGGCGATAAGGCCCCTTCGCGACGGTGTGATCGCAAACTTCGACATGTGCGAGAAGATGCTCGCCTACTTCATCCGGCGGGTGAACGGCACTAGGCGCTTCTCGCGTCCCCATATGGTCATCTGCGTCCCGTCCGGGATCACCGGGGTCGAGCAGCGAGCCGTACAGGAGGCTGCGGAGTCTGCAGGCGCCCGCAAACCGGCGTACATAATCGAGGAGCCCATGGCGGCAGCGATCGGGGCGGGCCTTCCTGTCCACGAACCGACCGGGAACATGGTCGTCGACATCGGTGGAGGCACCACTGAGGTTGCGGTCATTTCACTGGGAGGCATCGTGGCGTCGCAGTCCGTGAGGATCGGCGGTGACGAGCTCGACGACTCGATCATCCAGTTCATCAAGAAGGAGTACAGCCTCGCGTTGGGTGAGCGCACGGCTGAAGAGATCAAGATCGCTCTCGGCTCAGCGTGCCCGCTCGAAGAGGAGCTTTACGCCGAGATTCGTGGTAGGGACCTGATAACCGGGTTGCCGAAGACGATCGTCACGACTACCGAGGAGATCCGCGAGGCAATCGAGGAGCCGGTGTCAGCGATCGTCGACGCCGTGAAAGTGACGCTGGACAAGACGCCGCCGGAGTTGGCTGCGGACATCATGGAGCAGGGCATTGTGCTCACCGGCGGTGGAGCGATGCTTCACGGGCTGGCCGCACGCCTCATGTCGGAGACGGGAATGCCGATCGTCGTAGCGGACGACCCTCTCACCTCTGTGGTCATGGGAAGTGGACAGTGCCTGGAGAGCTTCGACGTTCTCAAGGGCGTGCTGATGACGTCGCAAACTCCCTGATCGGTGGATGTGGGCAAGAAGTCTCAACCTGATTTGGAACTTTAGGGTCTGAGTACTTCGTGGTAGCCCACCGACGGTCGCCGCGGTCACGCTATGTGATAGCGGCTCTGCTCCTTCTTGCCCTGACTTTTGTGGTTATCGACACACGCGGTCGCGGGGGCGGCGTCATCGGTCGTGTGCGCAACGCGGTCGCGGACGGGTTCAGCCCGCTGCAATCCGCGACCCATGACGTGCTGCAACCAATCGGCAACTTTGTGACAGGAGCTATCGACTACGGATCGCAGCGCACTCAGAACCAGAAGCTGCGCAACCAGGTAGCTGCCATGTCGGTCGGGGCAGCTCAAGCGGCCGCTGCCGAGCAGGCGGCGAGCGAGGTGTTGAAGGAGCAGGGACTCACCTTTGTCGGTTCGATCCCGACTCGCAGCGTGCAGATAATCGACCGCAGCTCGTCGAACTTCTCTGTCAGTCTCACAGTCGACAAGGGGACTTCGCAAGGGATATCGGTAGGTGAGCCGGTTGTCGCCGTCGGCGGCCTCGTCGGCACGGTCGCTTCGGCGGGCTCCACAACGTCGACGGTGCGTCTCATGGGCGACCCAAGCTTCTCCGTCGGGGTGAGCCTGCCCGGCGGGAATGTGGGGTCGGTCTCCGGTCAGGGGCAAGGCAGGCCCCTCACGGTGACGGTGGATACGACGTCCCTGAAGCCTCCAGCGCTCAAAGTTGGAGAAGTCATCTCCACGAGCGGGCTGTCGCTCGAGGCGTTCCCGAAAGGAATTCCCGTCGGGCGGATCTCGAAGGTGTCGCCGCAACCCGGATCGCTCGAGCCGGCCATCGAGTTGACTCCAGTCGTGGACGTCGCGCAATTCTCGTATTTACAGGTGCTCCTGTGGGCGGCGCCCTGAGATGACCTCACCGATCCTTCCGAAGATCCGTATCGCAGTCTTGATAGCCGTCCTCGTCTTGCTGCAGACCTCGATAGGGGGCGATCTGCGCGTAGCGGGAGTGGCGCCGGACCTGCCGCTCGTACTCGCTATCGCAGGGGGGATAGTCGGCGGGGCGCAAACCGGGGCGTGGGTGGGATTCTGGACGGGACTGTTTTTCGATTTTCTCGCCCCGGCGACGCCGATCGGGCTTCACGCTTTCACATTCTGCGTGGCCGGATTCGTCGTCGGGACCTCCTTCGAGTCCGTTCTCGAGGACCGCGTGCTTACAGTCGCCCTCGTAGGGGCCGCCGCAACAGCCGCGTCGGTCCTGGTGTTCGTGGGAGTCGGCGATCTCCTTGGCCAGACCCAGCTTCTCGCGTCAGGGCGCTCGTGGCTTTTGGAGGTGATCCTCGTCGAGGCGGTATGGAGCGCATTCCTCGCGGTTCCGACCGAGTGGCTCTACCGCCGAGTCGGTCCACACGGTGGCGCGCCGGTCCGTAAGGGCCCGATATCCGCAGCGCTCCCCGCCCGGGAGCAGAGAGTGCAATGATCTAACGGAGTGGCCCGGAACGACAAATCGTGAACGACGTTCGATCCCGGGACCGGAGCCGCTGGCAGCGCTTCGACGTGATACTCGTGCTGGCGGCGGTAGCGATCGGATCCTTTGGATGCCTTATGGTCTACACGGCCACTCGCTATCAGTTCGCTGCGGCGCACATCAGCCCGACCTACGACCTGAAGAAGCAGGCCATCTTCATGCTGCTTGGCATAGTCGCGATGATCGGTGTCGCCGCGGTCGACTACCACCACTACGGCGCCCTGTCGGGAGTCCTCTACGGAGTGTCGGTGATGATGCTCGTAGCCGTGTACCTTGTCGGTCACAAAAGCAGGGGCGCTCAGGCCTGGTTCCAGCTCGCCGGCTACCAGTTCGAGCCGTCGGAGTTCGCGAAGGTGGCCCTGATACTAGCGCTTGCTGCTTTCTGCGCCGCAGCAAAGGGTCGCCTTACGGGCCGTGCGCTTGTGGTGGTCCTTGTGCTGGCGGCGATCCCATTCGTGCTCATCTACAAGCAGCCCGACCTCGGGACGGCGCTCGTGCTGGCTTTCGTGCTGATAGCGGTGCTCGTGCTTGGTGGTGCGTCGCCGCGCCATCTCGGCGCTCTCGCGGCGCTGGGACTGGTGCTGGCCGTCGCTGTGGTGCACTTCGGTGTGCTGAAGAGCTACCAGGAGGCCCGTCTCACCTCGTTTCTCAATGCAACGAACCGCCCGAGTGCGGCACTCCTCGCGACGCCCGCCGGCGCGAACGAGTACAACGTCGCCGAGTCGAAGATCGCAGTAAGCAACGGCGGCCTGACCGGAAAAGGCATCGGCAAGGGGGCGCAAACCAACCTGGCGTATGTGCCCGAGCAGCAGACGGACTTCATTTTCAGCGCCGTGGGCGAGCAGGTCGGATTTGTCGGCTCGGCGTTGCTGCTGGCCCTGTTCGCTGTCGTGGCGTGGCGTACGTGGCGGACCGCGTTCCTCGCGAAGGACCTGTTCGGAACCCTCGTCTGTATCGGGGTGTTTGCGATGATCACCTTCCAGGTTTTCGAGAACGTCGGTATGGCTATCGGCATCATGCCGGTGGCCGGCATCCCGCTTCCCTTGATGAGCTACGGCGGCTCGTCAGTGGTAATGACTTTCGTTGCCCTCGGACTTGTGTTGAGTGTCCGGCTGAACACGACGCGCTGATCGGCCGTCGCGGCCGCGAGCCCGCGACCCATCACCTTGTGACGGGCCACCTTGCGACGCAACGAACTGGAGTCGCCTCGCGAGGGTCTAGAATCATCTGTCAGATGAGGCCCCTCGGAGCGATACGGAACTGGTGCTCGCAGACGTTGCGCTACCACTTCGCCCCGCGCGATGGCCGCCTCGAAGATCAAGACCCGAGGCGCGCGATGCGAGCTCAATGTGCTCGAAGTGCGCTCGCCCGGGAAGCCGCACGCCTCGGGGCGTGCGTGGTGAGAAGGGATTTTTGTGATGACGGACTTGAATGCTGGTGGAGCCGGCATACAGCGCCAAGGGAAGCCAACTTCAGCCGACGGCGAAAGCTCGGGCACAGAAGCGCCGACTCTCTCGCCGGAGACGGGAGCTACCGGCACTAGGCGTCGTCGCAGAGGCTCCCGTGGAGGCAAGCGCCGCACGACAAACCGTGAGGCGAACAGGTCGGGCGATCCCGGGAACGACGAGGGGTCGCCGGTCGGAGACACCCCGGTTGCCGCTGGTTCGCGCCGAGATTCCGACGGTTCGACGAATTGGGCGACCGACGCCGACTCGGGCGACGCCGACTCGGGCGACGCCGAGTCGACCGGGAGGCCGCCGTGGACGATAAAGCCGCTCGGGAGCATCCCGCCGCCACCAGGCCGGCCGAAGGTCGGGGACAGCAGACCCGCCCCTGGCGGACATGTCGAAAAGCCGGCGTCGAGCAGGCCAGGGCGGCGTCGTTCTGTCTCCGACGATGTTGACGCTGTCCAGGGTGAGGCTGCGCCCGAGCGGGCCCGCCGCAGACGCAAAACGGGCCGTGGCGGTGGGGGCGCGACGGCCGCGGGGGACGCGGCGCCTTCCGGTGTTCAACCGATCCGGGCGGTCCTTTCGGACGCGCCGGTTGAGCTCGACGAGGGCACCCTCGAAAAGCGGCGAGGCCGTGAGCGCAAAGGGCGGCCGGTCGGGCGCTACACGATGGTCGTTCACTCCAGCGGCGACGTCACACAGGTGGCGGTCCTCGAAGGACGCTCCCTGATCGAGCATTACGTGTCGCGTCCCGCCGACGACGCGAACCAGATCGACGGGAACATCTACCTGGGCAGAGTGCAGAACGTCCTTCCCGGGATGGAAGCGGCGTTCGTCGACATCGGCACGCCGAAGAACGCTGTGCTCTACCGGGGCGACGTCCGCTACGACAGGGACGACATCGAATCATCGTCGCCGGGTACCCTCGACGCGCCGGCTGGAGGTCCCACGCGCGGGAAGCTCCCCGGGGCCGCTCGCAACGCCCGGATAGAGCAGCTACTGAAGAACGGCCAGACGGTGCTGTGCCAGGTGGTCAAAAACCCTATCGGCACGAAAGGGGCTCGCCTGTCACAGGAGGTGTCGCTCCCCGGCCGTTTCGTCGTTCTGATACCGGGAAGCGATACTTACGGTATATCGAAGCGTCTCGGCGACGAGGAGCGCAAGCGTCTCCGGCGGATCCTCGACGAGATCCGCCCGGCGGGGCACGGCCTTATCGTGCGGACCGCAGCGGAAGGAGCGACCGCCGACGAGCTACGCCGCGACGTCCTGCGACTCGCCGGCCAGTGGGAGAGGATAGAGCGTCTCGCGGCGGGCTCCCGGGCCCCGACCCTTCTTTACCGCGAGCCGAGCATGGCAGTCCGGGTCATCCGCGAGGAGTTCAACAAGGACTACCGAAGCGTGGTCATCGACGACCAATCTATCTTCGAGGAAGTCAAAGAGTACGTTGCGAGCGTCAACCCTGAGCTCGCCGACAGGATCGAATGGGCTGGCGCATCGGGCGACCCGCTGCCGGTATTC
>JAKAZH010000133.1 GCA_021815935.1 Actinomycetes bacterium | reverse complement strand
GACACCCCCCGGGCGGTCGTCGCCGGGCAGACCACCAAGTCGTCCCGTTTGATGCGGGAGCATTTCTCGAGCCTCCACGCGAGCTACACCCGCTACTGGCCGACCCGCTTCGACGAGCTCATCGAATGGGAATGATCCTTCGTCTACAACGCTAAACACAGTGCAGACAGCTACTTCGCGTGGGCTGCTAGCGGCTCAGGAGAGCTGACGCCCGAGCCACTCCGCCAGGCCTCGGTTGTATCGCGCTCCGACTGAGGTTCCGGCGAACACGCCTACAGCGTGAGGAGCACCGCTGTAGACGTGCAACTCCGTCGGCACCCCGGCCTCGTTGAGCCGGCCGGCGTACTCGACGTTCTCGTCGCGAAAACCGTCGAGCGCCCCGACGCAAACGTATGCAGGTGGAAGCCCGCTCAGGTCCGCCTCTCGTGATGCTGCAGCGCAGCCGGGCACGTCGGGGCTGCCGTAGAGATCCCCGAGGTATGAACGCCACCCGAATTCGTTTGATTCGCGGTTCCAGATCGCGAGTCCTTCAAGCCTGCTCGAAGGACTGATCTGGCGGTCGTCGAGCATCGGGCATTCGAGGAGCTGGAAGATGAGCGGAACTTCGCCTCGATCCCGGGCAAGTATCGCCAGCGCCGCGGCGAGTCCGCCCCCGGCGCTTATCCCGGCGATCCCTATCCGATCGGGGTCGACTCCAAGGTTCTCATGGCTGCGCCACACCCAGTGAAGCGCCGAGTAGCAATCTTCGAGGGGCGCCGGGTAGGGGCTTTCCGGCGCCAGCCTGTAGTCGACCGAGACGCCGACTGCTCCGTAGGCAAGGCACCACGCGTCGAAGCGGGCGTCGTCCATCGAGTAACTACCGAGTACGTAGCCGCCTCCGTGTACCCAGAACACGCAAGGGAGCGGGCCAACGAGGCCGAGCGGTCTGTAGACACGTACGACCACATCGGGATCTCCAGGCACCACATGGTCCTGGCGGAGCACCTGATCCGACAGTTCCGGTGCCGGCCCAAGGTCGGCTTGCCTCACCGCTTCGAGAGTCTCTGCGTTTACAGTCCCGAGCGGGAACATCGCGACTATTTCCGCTATGTCGGAGTCGAGCTCAAGCATCTTTAAGTCCTTCACAAGGCCAGGGGGGTTCGGATGGATAGCACGCGTTTTCGACGACGCATCACGGAGACATTCGCCAGATCACCCGGTGGATGCTCCGGCGACCTCGGCCTGCTCATTCGTGGCCTCAGCGTCAGGAAGGTCCTGTCCGGTTGCGCTCCTGCGACGCGAGGCTGCGCTGCGCTGGCGCCAGACGGCGAAACCGACTGCGACGATCAGCGCGACACCGTTGAACATGTCGTTCAGCCACTGCACCCCGGTGATCAGCTGAAGACCCTTGACTCCCGTCGCCAGGACATACACGGCGAGCATCGTCCCCCACACGTTGAAACGGCCTGGCTTGAGCTGTGTCGAGCCGAGGAACGCTGCTGCGAACGCAGGCAGGAGGAGGGTGGCGCCGAAGCTGAGTGACGGTCCTGACAGCGAGCTGTAGAGGACGCCTGCGATTCCTGACACGGTCGCCGAGATGATCAGCGTCGTCCAGGTCCAGTAGTTGACCCGCACACCGGCAAGCCTGGCAGCCTCCTGATTGCCGCCGGTGGCGTGGATGTACCGGCCGGCAGGGGTGTGTTCGAGGAGCCACCAGAAGAAAATTGCCGCGACGACCAGGTACAGCACGACAATTTGGAATCCTCCGACCGTCCGCTGCGTGAGGTTGTTCCAGGCTGCCGCGGTCGGCGGCAAAGGTTGGCTGTTACCAGAGACGATGGTTTGGATCGCGGCAACGACCGTGGCCATACCGAGCGTCGCTATGAACGAGTTGATCCGCAGCTTGACCACGATGAATCCGTTGACCACGCCTACCAAGAAGGTTGCGCCAACCGCGACAAACATCGCCGGCCACATGTTCCAGTGGTGAGCGCTTTGCAGCCAGGCAACCATGATCGCAGACAGGTTTATGGTGGCCCCTATCGACAGGTCGAAGGCCCCTGCAGCGAGAGGGACAAGCACCGCTATCGCCAGCATCGCTCCGATCGCCTGGGACGACGCGACCGAGTGAAGAGTTGCCTGGGTCAGGAAGAGGTGCGGTTTCCAGACGCCGAAGACCAGGATCGCCAAAGCCCACAGGTAGAACCCGCTGAAGCGGTCCAGTCCAAAGTTAATGGTTCTTCGTGGTTGGCTCATTACGCAACTCTCTCCTCGCCGGCACCAAGTGATTCATGTGAGATCGCAGCGACCGTCACGGCGTCACCCGAGAGGCGGGCGATTATCTTCCCGTTTCGCACGACCAGAACCTCGTGGCACAATGCAGCCAACTCGTCCACGTCCGACGAGCTTATTACCACTGCCGCGCCGTCCGCCGCGGCTGCCAAGATCTGGCGATGAAGGGCTGCCTTGGCCCCGACGTCCACTCCTTGCGTCGGTTCGTCCATGAGAAACACTTTCGGGCGCCGTCTCATCCACTTGCCGAACAGAACTTTCTGCTGGTTTCCCCCACTGAAGTTCATCAGCGGGACCTCGAAGGCGCCGCCGGGACGGACGTCGAGGCGCTCGAACCAAGACCGGGCCTCTGCAGCCTCCGGCCTGCGTCTGAGGCGTCCTTTGATCCAAAACGGCTTTAAATCTGTGAGAGTCAAGTTCTCGCGCGCCGAGAACTCCATGATCCCTCCCTGGATCTTGCGTTCCGCCGGAAGGTACCCGACTCCGGCATCCATTGCCGATCGCGGCTGGAAAGCTGCCAACGACTTGCCGTCGACTGTCACGGTGCCGCCATCGCGCTCGACGGCCCCAAAGACTGCGCCTAGCACGACGTCACGCCCCGACCCGGTGATCCCCGCTATGCCTACGATGGCGCCGGGTCCGACGTCGAAGGAGACATCGTCGAGCGGTGCCGAGCGCAGGTTGGTTACCCTGAGCATCGCATCGGCGCTCGCCGTGTGCATCGCCGCAGATTCCCTGTGTACCTCGTCGAGCTCGGATCCGACGAGGAGTGTCACCAGCGTACGGCGGTCGAGCGTGGACACGGGTCGGGTCGCGACTTTGTGGCCGTCACGTAGCACCGTGGCGTTCTCCGCAATCTCGAATACCTCGTCGAGGCGGTGCGTGACGTACAAGACCCCGATGCCCCGGTCCGCTACACGGCGGACGATGGACAGCAGGTGCTCCACTTCACTCTCCGGCAAAGTTGCCGTCGGCTCGTCGAGTACCAGCAGCTTGACCTCGTTGCCGTCACGCCCCAACTGCCGCAGAGCTCGAGCGACGGCCACCCCCGTCTTCTGCGCCGGCGACAGCAGCGCTACGGGAGTCGATGGATCGACGCCGACGCCGACCCGCGCCAAGTCGGCTTCGGCCTGCCTGCGGGCCTCGCCGGTGTTGATCGTCCCCCAGCGCGTCGGGAACCCGCTATTGAGGGCGAGGTTGTCAAGCACCGACAAGGTCGGCACAAGACCCAGCTCTTGGTGAACGAAGCGGCAGCCGAGATGGAACGAGGACTCCGAGGAGCCAAGCTCGAGGGGCTGCGAGTCGACTAGAACTCTGCCCCCCGGATCCGGCTGGTGGTAGCCGGAGAGGATCTTGATCAGCGTCGACTTTCCCGACCCGTTCTCCCCCAGAAGGGCGTGGATCTCACCGGACTGTATCTCCAAGTCGAACCCGTCAAGGGCCCGGGCCCCCGCAAATGTCTTGGATACGCCTTGGACCGATAGCACGCAGCGGGTCGGCGACCCGCTGCGTGCCTCATCGGTCAACCCACGTGCCACAGCGACATGAATTGCTGTGCGTAGTTGGTCGGGTAGTTGAACGAGTTCGCAATAGCTACATGGTTGGTCGACATCGACTTCTGGGTGAGCAGCATGCCGGGGAAGCCGCCGTCGTTGGATGCTGTAGCGGGCATGCCCTCGACGTGGCGTAGTGCTGCGTCGACCATCAACCAGCCTGAGAACAGGGTGGCCAGGGCGGTGAACGCCTTGAAGTCCCCACCGGTAGTGATGTTGGTCTCGTTGGCGACGTCAGCGCCGATGCCGGTGATCGAAACCTTCCCGGTCAAGCCGGCGGCCGCCAGGGCGGACGGAAGACCGTCGACGAAGGCGCCGTCCACCACCGACACGTACTTGATGGTCGGGTCCTTCTGTAGTGCTGAGACGATCAGGGAGTCGATCTGACCTGCATCCACCTCGGGGATGGTTGCGTTGATAGTGGAGATCGAGCACCCGCTGCAGTCCTTGGCAAGCGCAGCATTAAAGGCCGTACCGTAGACAGCGAGCAGCGGGAACGACGGTACGCCGACGAGCAGGACTTTACCGGTCCCGTTCGACTTCTCGGTTACCCACGCTGCTATCTGCTTCGCAGAAGTCACGGTGCCGTTGTAGGCGCCGATGTCGTAGGGAAGAACCGGCGAAGGCGTCGTCAGGGGTCCCATGAAGGCGGGGATCATAATGACGCCTGCTTTCTGGTAGGCGGGGATCTCGCTCTGCCACGTCACCTCGGGAAGGCCGGAGAAGGCGACTGCCACCGGGTTGTACTGAAGCGCCTGCTGCATCGCAGAAACGAGCGTCGCCGGGTTCGACGACTGGAACGGAATTGTCTTCAAGTTCCAGCCGACCGCTGCGGTCGCAGCCTTGATCCCGCTCGCGATGTCGGTGCACTGGGCTACCTCGCACTGAAGGAACACGAAGGTCTTACCCTTCGGCGGGGCGGAGGTGAGGGGAGTTGTCTGGGGTATGGTCGTCGGAAGGTTCTCCGCCGACGCGACGATCTGCTCTGCTGCTGTGACTTCAGCCGACGCTCCGCTTGTCGTCGCCGAGGTCGCCCCCGAAGATCCTGCGGTAGTGGCAGAGCTTGAGGCCGCGGTCGTGGCCGAGGTGGAGGTCGTCTTGGACGAACTGCACGCCGACAAGGTCCCGGCGATTGCGACGGTAACGACGCCCGCTGTCAAGGCTCGTGACAGTCGGGAACGAGAGTGACTGAACATTGGATTCCCTCCTTCGCACCGACATCTGCCGGTGCGAGAATTTAGACGCTTACAGTAACAGTTATTTTGACGCCTTGCTATTGCATGTCCAACAATAAGTTTGATCTGGGTGCATGTCCCGCTAACTGCGTTCGCGGCCCTTCACAGCTCTAATACTTCATTGCTTCTAATACGGCATTGTCCCACCGTCGATAGGAAACAGGCAGCCGGTCATGTTGCGCCCGGCGTCTGATGCCAGCAAGACGGCGACCGCAGCAACCTCTTCAGAGCGATTCGGCCGTTTGATCGACGATTCCTGGCAGAACAGTCCGATCATCGCGTCATAGCTCTCCAAGCCCATCGCCTGTGCAGACGCCGGGCCCGTGTCGCGGACAATGTCGGTCTCGATAATTCCCGGAAGCAACGCGTTCACGGTGATTCCGAGCGTTCCGACCTCTCTCGCTGCAGACTTCACCAGCCCGTTGACAGCGTGCTTCCCCG
>JAKAZH010000132.1 GCA_021815935.1 Actinomycetes bacterium | reverse complement strand
GATCTATCGTCGATGCGGCTGTCGCCGCATGCCTTGACCCGAAGAACCACAAGTACACCCCAGCAGGCGGCCTTCCCGAGCTGAAGGCGGCGATCGCCGCCAAGACGAAGCGTGATTCGGGCCTCGACGTCGCAGCCTCCCAGGTCCTGGTCACCAACGGGGGCAAGCAGGCTGTTGAGGAGGCTTTCGCAGCGCTTCTCGACCCTGGTGACGAAGTTCTCATGCCAACCCCGTACTGGACCACCTACCCCGAGTCGATCCGACTCGCCGGTGGAGTGCCAGTCGAGGTTCCCACGTCGTGGCAGTCGGGGTTCAAGGTGACTGTCGACCAGCTGGAGTCTGCGAGGACTTCCAGGACGAAGGTGCTCCTCTTCGTGTCTCCCTCCAACCCCACGGGGGCGGTCTACGACGCCGGAGAGGTGGAGGAGATCGGACGCTGGGCGGTCGAGTCCGGCATATGGGTGCTGACGGACGAGATCTACGAGCATCTCGTCTACGGCGAAGCCCGGTTTACTTCCATGCCGGCGATAGTCCCGGACCTCGCCGACACGTGCGTGGTCGTGAACGGCGTGGCGAAGACCTATGCCATGACCGGATGGCGAGTCGGATGGATCATCGGTCCGCCAGACGTGGTCGGCGCTGCGACCAACCTCCAGTCGCACGCGACGTCTAACGTGTGCAATGTCGCGCAGCGGGCCGCTCTCGCCGCGGTCAGCGGGGATCTGACTGCGGTCGAGGAGATGCGCTCGGTTTATGACCGGCGCCGTCGGACCATCACCGGCATGCTCAACGACATACCCGGTGTGACCTGCCCCGAACCTTGGGGGGCGTTCTACGCCTTCCCTAGTGTCGAGGGACTTCTCGGCAGGCCGATCGCCGGCCGCGTCGCGCCGACGTCGCTCGAACTGGCGTCGCTCGTGTTGGACGAGGTAAAGGTGGCGTTCGTGCCGGGGGAAGCGTTCGGGGCTCCTGGCTACGCGCGTTTTTCCTACGCCCTCGCCGACTCAGCTCTCGAAGAAGGGATCGGCCGTATTGCGAAGTTGGTGGCGGGGTGAGTCAAGCCGTGGCGACAGCCGGCAACCAGTTCGGGCTCTAGCGACCACCTGGCCGGCTGAGTCAAGCCGTGGCGACAGCCGGCAACCAGCGGGGTCGAGCGGCCTCGTGGGCTGCGACGGCAGACTCGTGGACGAGGGTGAGGCCGATGTCGTCCAGGCCCTCCAAGAGCCGGTGCTGGGTGTGGGGATCGAGAGGAAACGAGCCTTCGATCCCCGCGGCCGGCGCTGACACGACGAGCCGCTCGACGTCGACGGTGATCTCGAGCGTCGGGTCGGCGGCCACGGCGTCGAGGAGGGCACGTCCCACCTCGGGCTCGACTTTTACCGGTATAAGTCCGGCCTTGGTGCAGTTGTTGGCGAAAATGTCACCGAAGCGAGGTGAGATCACCGCGGTGAAGCCGTAGTCGGTGAGCGCCCACACGGCGTGCTCGCGCGAGGATCCGGTCCCGAAGTTCGGGCCCGCTACGAGGATGGACGCCCCGGCATACTCGGGCCGGTTGAGAACGAAATCCCTGTCGTCGCGCCACTCTGCGAAGAGGCCCTTGGCGAACCCGGTCCGCTCCACCTTCTTCAGCCAGTCGCTCGGGATTATTTGATCGGTGTCGACATCGGAGCGGTCGAGCGGCACTGCGGTGCCGGAAACTGCCTTGACGGGTTCCATTCGAGTTCGGTCTCCTGTGGGTTGCTTGTCGCGGGTGCGTGCGTGTGCGCTTTGTGGCGGTTGGTCGGAAGGGTCGTCAGCTAGTCCAAGTCCGACGGGGCGGCGAATCGTCCTGCCACCGCCGTCGCAGCGGCAACCGCAGGGGAGACGAGGTGGGTGCGTCCCCCGCGGCCCTGGCGTCCCTCGAAGTTGCGGTTGGACGTGGAAGCCGCCCTTTCGCCCGGCGCGAGCTTGTCGGGGTTCATCGCGAGACACATCGAGCAGCCAGGATTCCGCCACTCGAACCCGGCATCCGTGAAGATGCGGTCAAGGCCTTCGCGTTCAGCCTCTTCCTTGACGGCGCCGGATCCCGGCACGACCAGGGCACGCACTCCTCCTGACACCTTGCGGCCTGCGAGTACTCCCGCAGCAGCGCGCAGGTCTTCGATGCGCCCGTTGGTGCAGGATCCGATGAACACGGTATCGACGGCAACGTCACGCATCGCTGTTCCAGGCGCAAGTCCCATGTACGCAAGTGCTCTTGAGGCGGCCTCGCGGGCGGCCCCATCGAAGGATTCCGGGTCCGGCACGCTAGAGGCGATCGGAACGACCTGGCTCGGGTTGGTACCCCAGGACACGTACGGGCTCAATGTGGAGGCGTCGACGGTCACGGTACGGTCGAAAGTTGCACCCGGGTCGGTTGTCAGACACAGCCAGTCCGAGACGGCATCGTCCCAGTCGGCGCCCTTCGGCGCATAGGGCCGTCCCTCGATGTATGCGAAGGTCGTGTCGTCAGGCGCGATCATCCCCGCCCGCGCTCCGCCCTCGATAGACATGTTGCACACTGTCATCCGGCCTTCCATCGAAAGCCCGCGGATGGCGTTGCCGCGGTATTCGATTATGTGGCCCATGCCCCCGCCTGTTCCGATATGGCCGATTATCGCCAGAACCAGGTCCTTCGGCCCGACTCCCTCGGCCAGGGCACCCAGGACCTCGACGGCCATCGTCTTCGGTCGGCTCTGTGGGAGGGTCTGAGTGGCGAGCACGTGTTCGACCTCGCTCGTCCCGATGCCGAAAGCCAGCGCCCCGAACGCGCCGTGAGTGGAGGTGTGGCTGTCGCCGCACACGATCGTCATGCCCGGCTGCGTGAGACCCAGTTCCGGACCGATGATGTGGACGATCCCCTGTCTCGGATCTCCCATAGCGAGGAGGGTGATACCGAACTCCGCACAGTTTGCCGCTAGAACCTCCATCTGACGAGCAGAGATCGGGTCCTCGACCGGCCCGCTCAGAGCTGTCGTCGGTACGTTGTGGTCCATCGTCGCGATAGTGCGATCAGGGCGACGTACCGTCCGGCCCGCCATCCGAAGCCCGTCGAACGCCTGGGGGGAGGTCACCTCGTGGACGAGGTGCATGTCGATGTAGAGCAGGTCCGGCTCTCCCTCGCTGGAGCGCACCACATGGCGGTTCCAGACCTTCTCGGCCATTGTCAGTTGTTCGGTCACGGCTGTGCACCTTCCACGGCGGGATCAAGGTTTGATGGCCTGAGTCTAAGGCGCTCCCGTGACCGGGTCCGTGTGGCCTCGCACGCTTCGAGCAGGGCAGGCACGAACAGATGCGAATAGTCGACGCACGCCCGGTGGTCGGCGTCGACGGGAACGACCTGCGAGTCGGGGATCAGGTCGGCCAGCGCACGCTGGCGTTGCGGCGAGACGGTGGTATCACGCTCGGTGAGGACGATGGCAGTCGGGACGTCGACCTTCGAGAGCCAGCGGGTGGCGTCATAGTTGGCTAGAGCCAGCCCGGCCTGCAGGACTGCAGCCGGATCATGGCGCCGCCACTCCTGTGCCGCCCACTCGCTCGCCGAGTGGTTGCGCCGCCATCGTGCGACAGCGCGGTCCATCGCGAGGTTCCTGAGCAGCGGCGGGGTCACCGACAAGGCGACGGTGGCACCGAACCACAGGTTGGTGAGCGTCTTTGGTCGTTGCCGGGTGGCGAACGACGGGGCCGTGGCGCATAGGACGAGCTCTCGCACAACCTCGGGGTGACGAAGCCAGAGAAGCTGGGCGATGGGGCCGCCCATCGAGTAGCCGACAACCGTGCAGGGTCCCACGGCCAGCTGCCTGACGAGGGCTGCGGCGTCGTCGGCGCAATCCTCGAGGCGGAACGGCCTCCGGCTTCGGATGCCCCTACCGTGACCGCGATGGTCCAAGGCGATAGCGCGGTAGCGGTCGCTCAGTGCTGGGAAGCAGCGGTACCAGTTGAGCGCTGCGCTCGACGTCCAGCCGTGGAGGAGAAGCACGGGAGCCTGGTCGCCCCCGTCCGCGTCCGCAGGCGCTGGGGGTGGCCCAGAGTCGAACATCCAGGTCCGTCCGCGTCCGGCAAGATCGAAGGCTTGGGTAACGGGGAGGTCGGGAGGAATTTCCACCCTGCCAGGCTAAAGCAACCAGGGTCGCTTTGGGCGGAGGACCCTATCGTCGTGTCGGGGTCTGGGCACGCCAGGCCTGTGTTCGGCCTGCGCCTGTCCCGCGCCGGTCCCGCGCCTAGCTTGCGGCGGCAGCGGCGCAAGCGTGCCGGTGGCGCTGGAGCGCCCACGCCACGGACTCGTTCGCTATCGCAGGATGGTAACGCCAGCGCATCAACTGTCGCTCCACCTCCTCCGCTTCCTCTCCAAGTTCCAAGAGGCTCAGCGCAAGCTGACGGCTCCGCCTTCGCGCGGCCTCGGCCGGCGGCAGTTGCGACTGCTCAAGTTGCCAAGCCTCGTGGGCGTGTTGAAGCTCAGTTGGAAGATGCGAAACTTGGCGGCGGCTAAGGGGAGGTAGACGACGTAACACTTCGAGCTCGCCGGGAGCTGCCGGGCGACCGAGCCCGAAGACCACCATCCGGTTGAGGGTCCGGAAGAACGCGGAGTTACGGCCGGCTTTGTCTCCCAACCCGAGAGCTCGAGCGGTCTCGGCGACAGGCATCTCGAAGCCGTTCGGGGAGGCGTCAAGCCCCGCTGCGATTCTTCGGAGCAGCCAGGTCGTGCTGGGACCGATCAACGCGAGCCAGAACCTCTCCACGTACACGGAGCGCGGATCGAATCCACCGGGGACAGTGGACACCTCTTCCCACGGTCGGATGGTGATTGTGTCGCTGTCGAGTGTGATGAGCGTCATGGAACTCAACCTCCTGATAGTAGCCGTATCCACTAATATACTATGACATATTATAAAATAGCAAAAGAAAGTAATTGGCGCCGGGAGTGCATCGGCAAGCCTCCGGTTGGAGGGACTGTGCCCGTAATTGCACGGAAAATGTGCAATTACGGGCACAGTCTTAGCGACGGGAGGAGCGAGGGAGCCGGCCGGCTAAGGGAGCCTCTTGTGTGAAAATCGATTCGTGGACGACTTCGAGTGGCTCGTCGAGGCCTCGGCAATCGTGCGACGAGCCAGGAGGATCACGGTCCTGACCGGCGCAGGCATCTCCACGGATAGTGGCATCCCTGACTTTCGCGGCCCCAATGGGGTCTGGACTCGGAACCCGGGGGCCGAGCGGACCTCGAATATTGAGAGCTACCTGGGTGATCCTGCCGTGCGCCGGCTCTCGTGGCGTCAGCGGGTCGAGTCGCCTGCGTGGAGCGCCGAGCCTAACGACGGACATAGAGCCCTGGTACGCCTCGAGCGTCAGGGTCGCCTGGTGGCGCTACTGACTCAGAACATCGACGGTCTTCATCAAAAGGCGGGCAGCGATCCGAACCTGGTGGTGGAGCTGCACGGGACCATTCGTCGCGTCGTTTGTTGGGGGTGTGGCGAGGAAGGTCCGATGCAGGC
>JAKAZH010000131.1 GCA_021815935.1 Actinomycetes bacterium | reverse complement strand
CGTCAGCTCGCCGGACACTCGCGACGGTCTCCACCGAGGCTGCGGGCGTCGGACGTTTTCGCGTGGCGCCCTTTGTATGGCGCGGCGTTCACTGCCTTGCCGCGGGAACCGGCTACACGGGCGAGGACGGAGTGGAATGCTCGATCCCTGCGAGCGCAGCGGCAGACTTCTGGGGGTCCGTTTGCGCCGCCGGGTTCCGTCCGGCTGGGCTCGGAGCTCGAGATACGCTGCGCTTGGAGGCTGCGCTGCCACTTCACGGACATGAGCTCGGGCCTGGAATCACTCCACTGCAGGCTGGCCTTGGCTGGGTTATCGCGTGGGACAAGACGGCGGGGTTTCCCGGTCGCGCCGCGCTGCAGCGTGAACGTAGGGTTGGCGTTGCGCGAGTTCTCGCCGGTGTGATGGCCGACGGGCGCCAGCCGCCGCGCGCCGGGGCCTCCGTGGTCTTCGACGGGAACATTGTCGGTGAAGTGACGAGCGGGAACTTCTCGCCGGTTGTCGAACGCGGCATCGGGCTTGCCCTCGTGGAGCCGTCTTGTGAAGTCGGGGCAGCGGTGCAGGTAGAGGCACGAGGCCGTCGGGTAGCCGCCACGGTGTGCGCGCTGCCGTTCGTCGCGAAGAAACACTGACACAAGCTCAGACAGGAAGGGTTCACCTCAGTTGGGTCATTTCGTCCCTCACAGCGACGCCGACATCGAGCGGATGCTCGCGGATCTCGGACTGGCGTCTCTAGACGAGCTGTTCGCCGTCGTCCCCGAGGCGCTCCGCCTCGCCCGCGGTCTCGAGCTCGCGCCGGGCCGCTCCGAACCGGATGTTGCATTCGAGATGGAGCGCCTCGGCGCTTTGAACCGATGGGGGGCGGAGCTTGTCTGTTTCGCCGGCGCAGGTGCCTACGACCATGAGGTGCCCGCCGCGACACGACGTCTCGGCTCGCGCTCCGAGTTCGTCACCGCGTACACCCCCTACCAGCCGGAGGTGTCGCAGGGGGTACTCCAGGCGCTCTTCGAGTACCAGACGTTCGTGTCGCGCCTCGCCGGCCTCGAGATAGCTAACGCCTCCCTTTACGACGGAGCGTCTGCGACCGTGGAGGCCCTCAACATGGCTGCCAGCCCGAAGGGTCGCTCGACCATGTGGGTGAGCGGCGCATTGCACCCGAACTGGAGGGCGGTGATCAAGACGTTCGCCGCCGGTTCGGGCCACGACATCGTCGAGATAGCAACACGCGACGGACGCACCGACTGGGACGCCGCGCCGCCAGGGGAGCCGGCAGCGGTCGTAGTAGCCAACCCTAACTTTTTCGGCGTCTTGGAGGACGTCTCGGCTGCACGTGCGGCCGCCGACCGCCACTCGGCAGCGCTTGTCGTCGCGTTCGACCCGGTGTCGGCCGGCCTTTTACGCACGCCGGGGGAGATGGGGGCGGATATCGCTGTCGGGGAGGGCCAGCCTCTCGGCACCCCTCTGTCGTTCGGCGGACCGTACCTGGGGCTTTTCGCGTGCCGGGGCGACCTCGTTCGCCGGTTGCCGGGCCGTCTGGTCGGGCGAACACGCGACGTAGCTGGACGTAACGCTTATGTCACGACCCTGCGCGCCCGTGAGCAGGACATACGGCGTGAGAAGGCGTCGTCGAATGTTTGCACCAACCAGACCCTCATAGCTGTCGCTGCGATGATCCAGCTGTCCTGGCTCGGCACGAGCGGCCTGGCGGAGTTAGCGCTTCGCTGCGCCCGCGGGGCCCGGTACGCCCGCGAGGCACTCCTCGCGCTGCCGGGCGTCGAGGATTTCGTGACCGCCCCGACTTTGCGTGAATTCGCGTTGAAGTTGCCGGTCGACGCGGCGACGGTCATCGAGCGGGTGGCGGAGGAAGGATTCCTTGCGGGCGTCGCCATCGGCGAGGACAGGGGAGTGGCGACCCTCGACGGCGAAGCGCTGCTCGTCAGCGTCACCGAGCGACGAACCAAGGAGCAGATCGACCGCTATGTCGAATGTGTAGGCAAGGTGATCAGATGACGTCGGAGCACAACGGCAGCCTTGAGGGGCCTGGGCCGGGCACGCTCACGGGAGCTACCCAGAGTGCACGGACCCCGTCGAGGACACCAGCGCCCGCCGGGAAGGCTACGAGCGCCCCGGTGGTGGGCCGCGATGGCGAGCCGACGATATTCGAGTTCTCGAGTCCGGGGCGAAGAGCATGGTCGTTCCGCTCGACGGGCGTACCGGAGTGGGACGCCGCCGAGCTTGTAGCTCCAGGGCTGCTCCGGGGCGAACCGGTCGAGCTTGTCGAGGTGCCCGAGAGGGACCTGGTGGCTCACGTGACGAGACTCACCCACCGCCAGTACTCCGTGGACCTCGGCGCGTACCCGCTCGGGTCGTGCACGATGAAGTACAACCCGAAGCTCTGCGACGACGCAGCGTCGCTTCCGGGGCTCGCCAACGTGCATCCCGCTACGCCGGCGAGCCTCTGCCAGGGCTGGCTGGAGCTGTTGTGGAGCCTCTCGGGCGCCCTCTGCGAGGTGACTGGTATGAAAGCCGCGACGCTCGCGCCCCCCGCGGGTGCCGCAGGAGAGCTGACCGGACTTCTGCTGATGAGAGCATGGCACGACTCGCAGGGCGAATCGAGGACGAAGGTGATCATCCCCGACTCGGCTCACGGCACGAACCCGGCGTCTGTCACGCTCGGAGGCTACGAGACCGTGACCATACCGAGCGACGACCGGGGACTCGTAGACATGACAGCCCTTGAGAATCGTCTCGACGGCGACGTGGCAGGGATCATGCTTACCAACCCGAACACTTTGGGCCTCTTCGAGGAGGATATCGCAGAGATCGCTGCGGCCGCGCACGACGTCGGGGCGCTGCTCTACTACGACGGGGCGAACCTCAACGCCATCCTCGGTGTCACCCGCCCGGGCGACATGGGCTTCGATATCGTGCACATGAACCTCCACAAGACTTTCGCGGTCCCCCACGGCGGGGGAGGGCCCGGCGCAGGACCTGTTGCGGTCTCGGAGCGACTGGAGGATTTCCTGCCGGGCCCGGTTCCGGCGCGTCGAGACGACGGATCCTTCACCTGGGTCACTCCGTCACGTTCGATAGGTCGGGTGCACAGCTGGTACGGGAACGCGCTCGCGCTGGCGCGTGCGTGGTCGTACATTCTCGCCAACGGAGGGGACGGGCTTCGCTGTGTCGCCGAGGGGGCGGTCCTCAACTCGAACTGGCTTCGCGCCCGTCTTCGCGGCGTCTACGACATACCTTTCGACCGGCCTGCGATGCACGAGTTCGTGGCGTCGACGTCGACGCTCAAGAAGCGGACCGGCCTCAGGGCGCTCGACGTGGCGAAGCGGATGCTCGAAGAGGGATTTCACGCTCCGACCGTCTACTTCCCGCTGATCGTGGAGGAGGCGCTCATGATCGAGCCGACCGAGACGGAGAGCGTCGAAACGCTAGAGGCGCTCGCCGAAGCGCTTATCAACATTGCCGGGGAGGAGGCCGGAGAGGCCGGGCACGCCCCGCGTTCGACCCCGGTCGGTCGGGTCGACGAGGCTCTCGCAGCCCGGCGCCTGCAGGCTACTTGGGATGCGGTGCTCGCCTATGAAGGGCCCGGCGAAGGCTGAATTCTCGCTCTGGGGCGACACCCGGCCGGTAAGCGGCAAGCCTTCGGCTGGCGCTAGCGAGCGAGCAGCACATCGGCCGGCGCCATCAGCCGGCGCCATCAGCTGGCGCCATCGGGCGGCGCCATCGGGCGGAGCCGCAGGCGGTGTCAGCCTTCGTAGGTGTTCGCGATGTTGGACGCGCCGTAGTTCGGCGGGGCGTTCCATTTCTGCGTGAGGCTGCCAGTGCACGGGGCGACTTGGAGCATCGTGAAGCTCGCACCGGTGTACCCGGACGGGTAGACGATTCCGTATGCGCTGTTCGCCTGCAGGCAGTATCCACGGTTGTCCTGGTAGGTGTAGTTGTCGACGCTGCCGCCCGTCGTTCCGGAGTTGATCCAGATCTGCGTCGACGCGCCTGAAAGGGCTGACGCGCCTTGGCTGGCAAGGTTTGATATCAGCGACGAGCAATTCTGCACCGTGACCGCCGTCGCCCCGGCAGACGGGAAAGTGATCGGGTAGCCGCCGCCCGGCGTGTCGGCCGGGTTGTTCGCCGCGTCGGTGGCCGTCGTCAGGCAGTACGGGGTGACGCCGCTCTGCGGGGCGAGAGGATTGGTGGGGCAGCCGTTGCTGGTGTACTCGGGGCTGTAGAGAAGCACTGCGTTGGCGGGCTCCCCGTAGGAGCCGAGCGGGACCGTGCACCACCTCTGGTTCCAGATCGGGTAGATGGAGGTGTCAGGGAACTGCTTGCAGGTGTAGTCGATGAGGGCGCCGAAGTTGACGTCCTGGTTGGTCACGTCGATGCAGCGCCCGAACTCGGCGTAGTTGATCAGCTGGTCCGTCGGGCCGATCGTGCCGGGAACCGGGTTGGACCCTCCGGCGCCGACCGTCGCCTGCATAGTCCACGTTTGGTCGGTTGCGAACCCGCTTCCGCCGCAGTTCGTACCGATGTAGGTTCCCGATCCGGCGGGGTCATAGCCAGCCGGGCTGCTCGACGAGATCGAGTTGTCGAGGCACCAGCCGTTCGGCCCGCCGGAGGAGTTGACTCCCTCGATGGAGTCGGAGTCGTTGACGCCCCACTGCTGAGACAGCGGTGCCGGCGAGATGCACGGAGCGACGTAGACGGTCGTATCGGTGGGGTTCGTTACTGTCGTAGAGCCGTTCTGGCCCTGATCGACGACACAATAGGCCTGCCCGGATATGAGGGTCTGAAGCGTGTAGTCCTGCTGGTAGGAGAATACGAGCGACGGGCTCGGATTGGACGAGTTGCAGGTCGAGGACATCACGAGCTCAAAGCCGGTTGCGTACGCTGGGCCTACTTCGGCGCAGAAGGTCTGGCCCGCGTTGTCCGGGTATGTGTAGATGATGCCGCCGGGGATGTTCGCGTTGGTGGGCGAGGAGACGTTGTAGGTCGAGTTCTCCGTTCGGCTGATCACCGACGAGCTCGACAGGTTGTCTCCGCCCACAGACGTGATCTGTGCCTGGTGGACGCTGAACGCGGCGTTCGGCGAGGAAGGTTGCGGGCCCTGCCCTTGGACGCACGTCGCGGCGGGGGATATTCCGGCGCTCGTCTGGAGAAGGTAAGTGACCTGCGCCTTGTAGGAGATCGTCGTAGCGCTCGAAGTACTCGAAGACACCGTACCGTCGATGGCGTTGCAGGGCAGGGCGGCCACGCTTCCGGGCGCGCTCGGGCCGCTGCCCGTCACTGCGGCGCGTATTTCCGCGACTGCTGCCTGCACTCCCGCGAGGGCACCCTGCAGAGCGTCGTTGCGCTGATTGGACTGGGTTGCCTGGCCGAGACTGAAGAACGCCTGGTTCGCGACCGACGCCAGCACTATCGACGCGATCAGCAGCAAGCTGAGGGCTATGACGAGCGATCCCCGCTCGTCGGCGCCCCGTCCCAAGTCGCGCGCTTCGCGCATTCGCGTAAGAACGGTCCCT
>JAKAZH010000130.1:1894-5530 GCA_021815935.1 Actinomycetes bacterium | reverse complement strand
GATGCCGTCGCCGGCGAGGAGGTCTCCTGCTGAACGGGCCTCCTTTTTCCCTTGCTCGGAGAGGGGCACGTCCCACCAGCCTGTGAAGCGGTTCTCGAGGTTCCACTGGCTCTGGCCGTGCCTGACTAAAACAAGTCTTCCCATTGTCCGAAGCGTAGCCCGATCCGGGTTCGCCGACTGACCTGCCTAGCCTTCGACTCGCAACAGCGTCCGGCGCTCGCGAAGGCCGGGTCAGCACCAATGGCGGCGGGGCGATACTTGCCCGCAAGCCTCTCCGGCATGACCCTCAACCTGACCGGTTGCGGGTCGCACCTCTACTGGGCAGCGATATACTGCCGTCTCTTTAGTAGTCGTCGAAACCGCTCGGTGTTGCCTTGTGAACGTTTCAAGCCGTCAACTTAGCTTAGGTTCCGATCCCAGCAGACTCGGCGGCGATTCGTATCTGCTCAGCTGCATCCGAGAGCGGCGCGTAAGGTTCGACACGCGGCCGCCATCTTCTGGTCGCTCAGGGTGGTCACTTTTCTGCGGAAGGTCTCACGTGGCAGTGTGCGCAGATTGTCGAAGCTAACGACAGATTCAACCGGCAATCCATCTTCGGGACCAAGCGGCAACTCTGATATCAGGTTCCGGCGAGTGCGGGTTAGGGCGGCTACGACAAGGTGGCCGATTCGATCGGCGACAGGATCACGGGTAAGGATCAGGACCGGTCTATCT
Source organism: Actinomycetes bacterium (assembly GCA_021815935.1). Next base: position 4,816 of record JAKAZH010000130.1, on the reverse strand, counting down.
CCGCCGCTGGGGACAGCTGCGAACCAAACCTCACCTCGTTGCATCGCGCTCGTCCAACCAGGCGGCGAGGTCCGACCAGTCCTCGGCCGGCCCCCAGTCCTCCGCTGCAGCAAAGGCCAGCTCCTCCTCGCTGAACGGCTGACGCTGGTATGCGGCTACGTCGTGCTCGCCGGCGAGGCGGGCGATGTAGGCCGTTAGGGCGTCTCGAAGAAGAGTGGTGCGGTCAACGCAAAGGCGATTTGCCCACTCGTCGAGGCGACGAACATCGTCCTCGTCCACCCGGAAGCTAACCATGGTTGTCATACGAGCTATTCTACTACGTCATACTGAGCCGGACTGAAACGGACCACAGCGCGGCGGCGATACCCAGGGCGCAGACGGTCCAGCTAAAGCCGTCTCGGCCACGGGTAGCAACGGCCGCTAATAGAAGCAACAGCACGCTCCGGTAGATGAGGAAGCTGGTACGCGAAAGTCCCACCTTCTGGTGGCCGTAGCAAGCTCCATCAACACACGATCGGTCTCAGGTGGCTCTGTCCGAACCCGACGACGATGCCCGGCCAGTACGAAGCCGACCAGCCGTTTCCGCCCCACGAGAGTGAGTCCGGTCCGACGCCAAGCAGAGATGACCTTCCGCTCGAGTCACAGTGAGATGACTCTCTAGCCAATCGGTCGCGCCGCCTATGGCATAAGTGGAACCCCACCCGATGATCGCTCGCCGACTTTTCCAACGGCAGACGCATCCGAAGCTAACCACTCAGCTTCTTGAGTGACTGGGCAGAACAGCAGACCCCGCAGAATAGGCCGGTGGGGTCGGTATTATTGATGGGCGATGGGGTTGTCGCCCACGTATTGGTAGGGATGCCCTGTCTAGGCTACGAGTGGGTCCACGCTTAGATATTGGCCTCTGGCCGGGTTGTAGTAGCGGGTGATTGAGCCGTCCGACGCAGGTCTTGCGCTCGGGTCGTAGTTCACAGGCTCTGACGTGCAGAAACGCCGATCGGAGCGCCGATCCACGGCTACGAGAGGTCGAAATCGCGCTGACGCGTGTTTTTGGCAGTACCCGATGCGGGTCGCGATCAGCGGACCGGCGTCGACGACGACTGTAGCCCGAACCCTTCGTACTCGCCGTCTTCGAGCCTCCGCTCGGCCTCGGCCACGCTCACCTCGGCGGGTCCGTCGAAGAGACCGATGAACTCGAACCGCTTTGCCCGAGATGCCGTCGGTACATGGGACACAAGCACCTCGGCGGCTACCTCCTCGGCTGAGGTGCCGCGCTCGTTGGCCTCGGAGGCCAGGCGTTCAGCGACCCACTGGCTACCCCGAGGCTGCCTGATGTTATTCCAAGGGCAACCGACGATTCCACAGTCGCTCCTACTCTTGTGGCCGCCGCGCCAACTGCAGCAGCCGCCCCCGCGATCTGCAAAGTCCCTCGCCAGTGTTGGCCGAGGGTGTCGTGACAGGCTTGCCCTACGTCTTCCTACGGATTCTGTCCCCACGGCTCTAGCGGAATCGACGCCGTTGATGGGGTCGCCGCCGGTATTCGCGTACGGTGACCCCGTCAATCCGACCGCTGGGTCGACTGAGAGGAATTGTGCTGTGGTGGGGTCGTAGTAGCGGTTGATTGAGCCGTCCGACGCACGTGTGAAGTTCGTGTCGAAGTTCACTTGGCATTAACGTGCAGAAACGCCGGCACCGGCGCAGATCTGCGGGTAGGACCGGCCGAAACCGCGCGGACGCGTGCTTGTGGCAGTACACGATACGGGGAAAGTCGCTCACCCACGGGGACCAGGGTCGGCTGTGTCATGGGAGCAGTTCGAAGCTCGGGATGTGGGATGGTCGGACGACGGTGAAGTGCCGCCGGTCGAGGGTAGCTATCTGGGTTACGCCGAGCCGCTCGGCAACGGCTACAACCGAGGCGTCAACGACCCCGAGCCCGAGATCGGTGTATCGCTCGATCAACTCGACCACTCGGGCCCAATCAGTTTCGGTCAGGTCAAGGCGTTCGATCTCACCGGCAGTCAATGAATGGAGGAAGCCGGCCTCGGCCGTTGGGCCAAGTCTCGACTCGATCAGCCACGCCGACTCGACCACAACCGGTACAGTGACGCCGAGCGGGGTATCGATCAGCGAGTCGAGCAGCCCAGCGCAGTCGCTGTGACGGGGGTCGTCGGCGTCGGCTGCTCCGAATACCACTCCGGTGTCGACAAGGATCACCGCCCGGGCTCGTCAGACGTCTGCAGCGCTCTTGTCGGCGAAGTGCTGGCGGATGACCTCGTCGTGGCGCCCGGCGATGGACTCCTGGCCGCCAGATCGACCAATGCCGATGAAGCTCAGCCGGTGACCCCCAACGGGCCCGGGCGGGCCGACAAAAGATCGGACCGCCTCACCGGCCAGCTCCTCAGCAGTGGTATGACGTTCCCTGGCACGCTCGGTGAGCCGTTCGGCGACCTCATCGGGCACCACGACATGCAGCTCGGTCATAGCCCAATGGTACCTGGAAGCCGGCAGCGACGAAACAGACTTCTATACCTATAGAACAAGGCCGAACAAGCCTAAAGTCCACAAGCCTTCCGACCGGCGAGTGTGACTAAAGATTTCTAAGTCACCTTGACTCAAGTTTGGCCTACACTGATCCTCGAACCATCAACTAGAAATCTCGGAGGCACGAATGCCCAAGGCCGTCGGTATCGATCTTGGTACCACTAACTCAGTCGTCAGCGTCTTGGAGGCGGGCGAACCGGTGGTTATACCCAACGCGGAGGGCGCGCGTACGACGCCGTCGGTGGTGGGCTTCTCGAAGTCCGACGAGGTGCTGGTCGGCGAAGTGGCGAAGCGCCAGGCGATAACGAACCCGGATCGGACGATCCGCTCGGTCAAGCGCCACATGGGCGACAACTCGTGGAAGATAGCGATCGGCTCGAA
>JAKAZH010000130.1:0-1884 GCA_021815935.1 Actinomycetes bacterium | reverse complement strand
AAAAGCTACAACGCCCAGGAGATCTCGGCGCGTATCCTCCAGAAGCTCAAGCGGGACGCGGAAAGCTATCTCGGCGACACGGTCACCCAGGCGGTCATCACCGTTCCCGCCTACTTCGACGATGCGCAGCGCACCGCCACCAAGGAGGCCGGCCAGGTGGCAGGTCTCGAGGTCCTGCGTATCATCAACGAGCCGACCGCTGCGGCGCTCGCGTACGGCCTCGACAAGGAGGAGGAGCAGACCGTCTTGGTGTTCGACCTGGGCGGCGGTACTTTCGACGTGTCGGTTCTTGACATCTCGGAAGGCATTTTCCAGGTCAAGTCGACCAGCGGGAACACGCATCTGGGCGGCGACGACTGGGACCAGAGGGTCATCGACTGGTTGGTCAAGTCGTTCAAGGACACCGACGGTGTCGATCTGTCTGTGGACAAGATGGCCATCCAGCGCCTGAAGGAGGCGGCGGAGAAGGCAAAGATCGAGTTGTCCGCGGTTCAGGAGACCACGATAAACCTTCCCTTTGTCACCGCTACTGACACCGGACCGAAGCACCTTGACTTGAAGCTGACACGGGCGAAGTTCCAGGAGCTGACGGCAGATCTCGTCGACGCATGCCGGGGGCCTTTCGAGCAGGCGATCGCCGACGCCGGGCTTACCAAGGACAAGATCAACCATGTCGTGCTGGTTGGCGGCTCGACGCGTATGCCCGCGATACAGGACCTTGTTCACTCCATGACAGGCCGGGAGCCGCACAAGGGCGTCAACCCCGACGAGGTTGTGGCAGTAGGCGCGGCCATCCAGGCTGGCGTTCTCAAGGGCGAGGTCAAAGACGTCCTTCTCCTCGACGTCACACCGCTATCGCTCGGGATCGAGACCAAGGGCGGCGTGATGACGAAGCTCATCGAGCGCAACACGACCATCCCGACGAAGCGCTCCGAGGTGTTCACCACCGCCGAGGACGGCCAGCCGTCAGTCGAGATCCACGTCCTGCAGGGCGAGCGGGAGATGGCGATGTACAACAAGACGCTCGGCAAGTTCCAGCTCGTGGACCTGCCTCCCGCCCCGAGAGGGATCCCGCAGATCGAGGTGACGTTCGACATCGACGCGAACGGTATCGTCCACGTCTCGGCGAAGGACCGCGCGACCGGTAAAGAGCAGTCGATGACCATCACCGGCCAGTCCTCGCTCGGCAAGGACGACATCAACCGGATGGTCAAAGACGCCGAGGCTCACGCGGCGGATGACCTGCGCCGCAAGGACGAAGCAGAGGCGCGCAACCAGGCGGACAGCCTCGTCTACCAAACGCAGAAGATGCTCAAAGACCAGGCGGCGTCGTTTACCGGCGAGCAGAAGTCGACGGTCGAGTCCGACCTTGCTTCGCTGCAAAGCGCCCTGTCGGGCGGCGACATCGAGGCGATCAAGTCCGCGACGGAGAAACTCGCTGTGGGTGTCCAAGAGCTAGGCAAGCAGCTCTACGAGCAGGCTGCCGCTGCGAGCTCCGCTTCGGAGCAGGGCGCGGGGACAGGCTCCTCGGCGTCCGGTGGGGCCTCCGCGTCTGGTGGCTCCGGTGGAGACGACGAGGTCGTCGACGCGGAGATAGTCGACGAGGGCAACGCGTCGTGAGCGGCACCGGAGCGGATGTCCCTACGGGCGCCGAGCCGGAACGCACCTCCCCCGTCGAGGGGGAGGTGGCGGCGTCAAATGCGGTTAACTCGGACACTGAGGTGTCAGAGACTGAGGTGTCAGAGACCGTGACAGAGGCATCGGAGGCCAGGAATTCGGCGATGGCGGCAGAGGGGGCCGCGGCATCGGAGGCTTCTGATGACCAGCCGGCATCAGACGACGCACTCGGCGGGGACTTGCACGCGACCCCCGGCATGGCGGCGG
>JAKAZH010000129.1 GCA_021815935.1 Actinomycetes bacterium | reverse complement strand
ACAGAAGCTCACGGGCGTCGAGATAGCCCTTACCAAGCTGCACGGTGGCGGCAAGTTCGGCGGCGACGGCTACAAGGTCTCCGGAGGGCTCCACGGGGTAGGTGTTTCGGTGGTCAACGCTTTGTCCAGGCGTCTCGTGGTGGAGGTAGACCGCGACGGGCAGCGCCATCGGATGGAGTTCGCCGACGGCGGCAAGGCGCAGACAGGCCTCGAGGTGACCGGCCCAGCGCCGGGCGGGCGTACCGGTACCACCGTGGCCTTCTGGCCGGACGGCCGTATCTTCGACGAGACCGAGCTGCGGGCCCAGACGGTCAAGGAACGGTTGCAGGTTTACGCTTTTTTGAACGCAGGACTCGAGATCCGCTTCGAGGACGAGCGAGCCTCGACCGAGCGCTCAGCGGTGTTCCGCTACGACGGCGGGATCATCGACTTCGTTCGCCACATCAACTCCTCGAAGGAACCCCTCTTCAAGAAGGTCGCGTACTTCACGGTTGGCGACGAGGAAGGCGACGTAGAAGTTTCGCTACAGTACAACTCGGGTTTCTACGAAGGGATCCACGGCTACGCGAACGGGATCTCGACTAGCGAGGGCGGCACCCATGTCGAAGGGTTCCGAAAGGCGCTTACCAACGTCGTCAACAAGTACGCCCGGGCGGCGAACCTCCTGAAGGAGAAGGAGGAGAACCTTCTCGGCGAGGACATCCGGGAGGGCCTGACGGCGATAGTCGCGGTGAAACTTCGCGATCCGCAGTTCGAGGGCCAGACCAAAGCGAAGCTGGGCAATGTCCCGATTCGTTCTCTCGTCGAGCGGGCGACCAACGACAAGCTCGCCGAGTGGCTAGGGGAGAATCCTTCCGAGGCGCGCCAGATCGTCCAGAAGGCGTTGCAGGCTGCCCGGGCGCGCGTCGCCGCACGCCAAGCGAGGGACGCGACCCGTCGCAAATCTGCGTTGGAGGGGGCCGGACTGCCCGGCAAGCTCACCGACTGCGCCACGAAGAACGCGCACGAGGCAGAGCTGTTCATAGTCGAAGGAGACTCCGCCGGCGGCTCGGCCGTCCGGGCCCGCGACCCGAGGACCCAGGCGATCCTGCCGATCAGGGGAAAGATCCTCAACGTCGAGCGCGCCCGGATCGACAAGATGCTGAAGAACAACGAGGTGCAGGCGCTCATCGCCGCTGTAGGCGCCGGGCTTTCCGACGACTTCGACGTGGCAAAGGCGCGCTACGGCAAGGTGATCATCCTCGCCGACGCGGACGTCGACGGAAGTCACATACGCACTTTGCTCCTCACTTTCTTCTTCCGCCAGATGCGACCTCTAATCGAGGAGGGCCACGTCTTTTGCGCTCAACCCCCGCTTTTCTCGACCCTGGTGGGCAAGGAGAAGGCCTACCTGAAAGACGAGACTTCGCGGCAGCGTTTCCTCGCGCAGCACCCGAACCACAAGGCCGAGTTCAACCGGCTGAAAGGTCTGGGCGAAATGGACTGGCAGGAGCTCGGCTCGACGACTATGGACCAGGTCAAACGCACGCTGCTGCGCGTCGACATCGAGCAGGCGGCGCTCGCCGACGAGGTGTGCTCGAAGTTGATGGGCGACGACGTGGAGCAGCGAAAGCATTTCATCTCCACGAACGCCGGCGACGTGAGGTTCCTGGACATCTGACGTGACTGACACGCCCCCCATCCCCCCTTCAGACGACGAACAACAAAGCGGCATCGAGCCGATCGAGATCCAGGAAGAGATGGAACGCTCCTTCCTCGACTATGCGATGTCGGTCATCGTCTCACGAGCGTTACCTGACGTTCGTGACGGCCTGAAACCGGTGCACCGCCGGATTCTCTTCGACATGCACGTGCAGGGATACCGCCCCGACCGGCCTCACGTGAAGTGCGCGAAGGTGACCGGCGACACGATGAGCCGCTTCCATCCGCATGGCAACACGGCGATCTACGATGCGCTTGCACGGATGGCGCAGCCGTTCAGCCTGCGCCACCCGCTTATCGCGTTCCACGGTAACTATGGCTCGGCCGACTTCCCGCCCGCTGCCGAACGCTACACCGAGAGCCGCTTGTCGCCTCTCGCGATGCACATGATCGAAGGTCTCGACGAGGACACAGTCGACATGGTCCGCAACTACACAAACGAGGAGGACGAACCTTCCGTCCTGCCTTCGCGATTCCCGAATCTCCTCGTCAACGGCAGCCAGGGGATCGCGGTCGGAATGGCGACGAACATCCCGCCCCACAACCTGGGCGAGGTGATCGACGCAACCGTCCACCTGTTAGACAATCCCGACGCAACCGCCGACGACCTGATGCGATTCGTCAAAGGCCCGGACTTTCCTACCGGGGCCTTCATCCTCGGCCGTCAGGGGATCATGGACGCCTACCGGACCGGTAGGGGTTCGATCAAGATGCGGGCGAAAGCGGAGATCGTCGAGGGACGCTCCAGTGACGAGATCGTGATCAGCGAACTTCCCTACCAGGCGAGTCCGAAAGGAATCCTGGAGAAGATCGCCGAGCTCGTCAACGCCAAGGAGTTGGAGGGGATCCGCGATATCCGCGACCTGAGCGCCGGCGACGACACGAAGCTTGTGGTCTACCTGAAGCGCGACGCCGCAGCGAACGTCGTCCTCAACAATCTTTACAAGCACACGCCTCTGCAGACTTCTTTCGGTGTCAACATGGTCGCCCTCGTCGACGGGGTGCCCCGCACGCTGAACCTTGTCGGGGCGCTGAGCGCCTACGTCGCACACCAGGTCGAGGTGATCACTCGACGTTCGCAGTACCGGCTGAGAAAGGCCAGGGACCGCGCCCACATCGTCGAAGGTCTGATCAAAGCCCTCGACATGATCGACGCGATCATCGCCGCGATCCGGGCGTCGGCGGACAGGCCGGCTGCGCGAACGGCCCTGATGGGAGCGCCGTTCGAGTTCAGCGAGGTCCAATCCGATCACATTTTGGACATGGCTCTTTCGACGCTCACGAGGCTCGGCCGCGCCCGCCTCGACGAGGAACTGGCCCGCCTTCGTGAGACGATCGCGGAGCTGGAGGCGATCCTCGGCGACGAGGGCCGGCTCCGCGGGGTCATCAAAACCGAGATGACGGCGATCCGCGACCAGTTCGCCGACGCCCGGCGCGCCCAGATAACCCTCGATGACGGGGACATGTCCGCCGAGGACCTGATCGACGACGAGGAGCTCGTCGTCACGATGACCCGCGCCGGGTACGTGAAGGCGGTGCCGGCTTCGCAGTTCCGCACGCAAGGACGAGGTGGCCGGGGTGTCCAGGGAGCCAGGCTCAAAGACGAGGACCTCGTCATACGGGTCATTCACACCACCGCGCACGCATACCTGCTGTTCTTCTCCAACCTCGGCAAGGTATATCGGCTCAGAGCTTTCGAGGTACCGCTCAAGGAGCGCACGGCGAGAGGCACTGCGATCGTCAACCTCCTGCCTCTCGACGCCGGGGAGCGGATACAGACGCTTATCGACACCCGCGAGTTTCCGTCGGACCAGTACCTGCTTTTTGCCACCAAGCACGGCCAGGTCAAGAAGACGACTTTCTCCGAGTACGACAAGTCGCGCCGCGAGGGTTTCATCGCAATCAACCTCCGCGAAGGAGACGAGCTCGTCGGCGTGATCGTCACGAGCGGCAGCGACGACATCTTCATGGTTTCGAGAGCCGGGATGGCGATCCGTTTCGAGGAAGGCGAGGTCCGCTCGATGGGCCGCGACGCTGCGGGCGTTCGGGGTATGGCGCTTCGCGGCGGCGACGAAGTGGTGTCGATAGACCCTGCACGCGACGACGTGTCGATACTGATAGTGACCGAGGCGGGCTTCGGCAAGCGAACCCAGCTCCAGCATTTCAACCGTCAAGGGCGTGGCGGCGTCGGTGTCAGGGGGATCCGCCTCACGGCGCAGAGGGGCCAGGTGGTGGCGGCTTTCATGATCTCCCTCGACGACGAGATACTGGTAACGTCGTCCTCCGGGGTTATGGTGAGGATGGCCGCACGCGAGATCTCGAGCCAAGGACGGGACGCAACCGGGGTGCGGATAGTCACGTTGGACGCCGGTCAGGCGGTGGCGTCTGTGGCGCCCGTTCTTGCTGTGGAAGACGCTGGCTGATGGACGAACCCGTCGCCGGCCTGGGCGGCAGTGGCCCGTCGTCAGCCGACGGCGGTCGCGGCCAGGTGCCCGGTGTGCGCGCGGCGGGGCCGGCAGGTTCCGGTGCCGGTTGGGGTTCCCCGGTGCCCGCCGGCTACGGGTCGCTCAGGACGGGTTCGTCCGGCCTCGCGAGCACGGACAGGGAGAAAGCGCCGCCCGGCCGCTCGATGCGCCCGGCACTGTCGCCGCGGCGCGAGCCGCGGGTGGAGCTTCGAAACGAACCCGAACCCCCGACGACCAGGATGTCGCGTCGCGGTCCTGTCGAGGTTCGCCGCACTACGGTGAGCCACGTCAGTATCGTGACGGTGATCAAAGTGTCGGTGGTGCTCTACCTGGTCTTCCTTGCGGTGATCGTAGTAGCGGCGATGCTTTTGTGGGTGGTCGCCGACCAGACCGGCGTCGTCACCTCCATCGACAAGTCCGTGCGGAGCCTTTTCAGCTTGAAGGCTTTCGTGCTTCACGCCTCGGCTGTAGCGAAATACACAGCGCTTGCAGGCGGAGTCCTCGGCCTGGCAGGCACACTCGCCAATATCCTTGCTGCGCTTATATACAACCTGATAGCCGATGTCGTCGGGGGGATACGGCTGAGGACCGAAAGCACTGTTCTCGAATGAACCAAGACGCGAAGTGCTAGTTCTCAGTCGAAGGCCCGACTCGTCGATCATCGTCGGCCACGACATAACTGTCACCGTCGAATATGTGGCAGGCGACGACGTGTGCCTAAAGGTGAAGGGACCTGAAGATCTGAAGGTTCGCCGTCTCGAGGAGGTCGAGGTGGCGGAGATCCTCTCGAAGCGGGGCCGGGTCTGGGACGCGTCGAACATGCACGTGCTGTCCAAGCGGTCCAGGCCGGCGCTGCTGCTCAACGGCGAGATCCTCGTCGCTGTCCAATCGGTGAGCAACGAGTCGGTGCGGATCGGGATCGAAGCCCCGCCGCATGTCCTCATATACCGCGAGGAGGTCTACCGCCAGATGCGGGACGCCAACCGGGGCGCCCTCAACGACCCGTCAGGGGACCTCGTAGGCTTGGCAGCTCTCCGGCGTCAGAGCCCTCCCGCACCGCTTCCATGACAGTCACATCGGCAGCGGTTCGGCGACCCGGTAGGACGAGCGGTACTGGACGACCTGTGCCGCGGCGCCGGTTAACCGGTTGACGACTATCGGGCCGAGCAGGTTCGCGGACGGTGTGCCCGGCGGTCGGGGTACCGTCACCATCACCATCGTTACAGCGTCGTCGGATGATCGCACTCCGAGTGCTTCTTGGTCCTCGTCGTCGATCTCGATGCTGTAGTCGGGATAGAGCAGGCCGGGCGCGACGACGGTGAATCCGACCCCCGGCTGGTCTGTCGATTTCAGCCTCGCGAACGGCAGGAAATCCTC
>JAKAZH010000128.1 GCA_021815935.1 Actinomycetes bacterium | reverse complement strand
CATACTGGTCTCAGACCTCAAGGGGCTCTTGTTTAGCCCTCCAGGGGTTTTGATTGTCAGTTTCGAGTATGATCACATGTCTTTGAAAAAATGAGACCCTGCCCCGGACCTTCCGGGGCCCCGCGCCTGAGACGGCCGGGTCCATAGGGAAAGGTGGTTCGCCGTTGACACGGCACTACGAAATTATGATCATTCTCGAAGCTGGCCTCGACGAGGACGCCATCCGGCAGGTCATCGATCGGACGACTCAGCTTCTAACCACGAACGGCGCAACTGTCGCCAAAGTGGACCGCTGGGGTAAGCGACGTTTTGCCTATGAGGTCCGCCACCGCAGCGAAGGCTTCTACGCACTGGTCGACACCAGGGCGGAACCGGGTGCTGTGAAGGAGGTCGACCGGATGCTCGGACTCGCCGATGAGGTCATCCGCCACAAGGTGATCCGACTGCCCGAGAAGGCGGTGACGGTAAGCTCCGCACGCTCCTCGGGTCCCGAAGGCGATCCTACGGCGACCAACGAGAACGGAGCCAGATAGACATGTCCAACGGAAACAACGTAAGCATCGTGGGAAACCTGACGAGGGACCCCGAACTGAGGTTCACCCCTTCCGGCCAGGCGACGGCCACCTTCGGAGTCGCGGTCAACCGCCGGTGGCAGAACCGCCAAACCAACGAGTGGGAGGAAGCGACCTCGTTCTTCGATGTCGTTTGCTGGGCTCAGCTCGCGGAGAACGCTTCGCAGTCCCTCACCAAAGGCACTCGGGTCCTGGTGAGCGGTCGCCTCGACCAACGCACATGGGAGACCCCCGACAAGGAGCGGCGCTCCAAGATCGAGATCACCGCCGACGAGGTTGCGCCAAGCCTTCGCTACGCAACGGTGTCTGTGTCCAAGAACGAGCGACGCGCCCCTGACGGAGGCCCCGCTCCTTCCTATGGTGCTGCAAGGACCGTACCGAACGAGGCACCCGGCGGCGAAGCCTTCTACGACGAAGAGCCCTTCTAGGCGATGGCACGCAACCACGACCGCGACCGCGACCGCGCTCCGAAGCGGACGCCGCGGGACACCCGGCCGAACGCCAAGACGAAAGTCTGCGTCTTCTGCAGGGACGACGTCACATGGGTCGACTACAAAGACCTTGGGGTCCTCAAGCGCTTCGTCAGTGACCGGGGCAGGATTCGCTCGATGCGGATCTCCGGGAACTGCACCCAGCACCAGCGAGACGTTCAGGTAGCGGTCAAGACCGCACGCGAGCTGGCGCTTCTGCCTTACTCCCAGCGCACCGTGAGCGAACGGGCATCAGGCCGCGCGCCGACCGGCCCGCAGCCAGGAAGTGACGCCACGCAGGCACGGCGGTCCTTCGAACTACCCGAGGGGCTCGTCGACGAAGCGGGCCCAACCACCTACATCGACGAGGAGGAGTAGATGCGAATCGTCTTAAGATCCGACCTGGCTACCGTTGGAAAGCGCGGCGACATTGTCGACGTGGCGGATGGCTACGCCAGGAACTTCCTCCTTCCCAAGGGCCACGCGATCTTGGCGACCCCGGGAGGAACCGCCCAGGCCAACGCCATGCGCAAAGCGCGCGACCTCAAAGACGCCAAGGACCGCGAAGCCGGTGAGCAGATCGCCCGCCGCCTGGTTCCGATGGTGATCAGGATCCCGGCCCGGGCCGGCTCCGGTGAACACGCGAAGCTGTTCGGTTCGATCACTTCCGCAGACATTGCCGAGGCGGTAGCCGAGCAGGCCAAGGTGACCCTGGACCGTCGACGCATACACCTCGACGAGCCGATCAAGTCACTTGGAACTCACGAGGTGCCGGTCAAGCTCCACAGTGAAGTGGAGTTCAGGGTGACCGTCGAGGTAGTCCGGGCCTGACGGCCACCCGACTGGTCCTCTCGGCGGTTGTGTGACACTGTTGTGATTCGGTTTCGAACTCAAATAGAGGCTGCGGGCATTTAAGGTATGAGGCGGACAGTCAAGGCGATCACGACGATCACCGCAGTCACGGCGATCATCATTTTTGCAGCCGCTACAGGGCCGGCGTCCGTCGCCCAAGCACAAGGTGGAGCAGCTTCACGCCAGGTACCGACCGGCACTTCGAAACCGGTGCCGATCGGTCACGCCGTCATATTACCGAGGCAAGCTCACGACATGGGACTGCAGCCCACATCGGCACCGCTGACGCTTGACGTCAGTGTTGCTCCCAGGGACCCCCAAGCGCTGCAGAGCTTCCTGGCTGACGTCAGCAACCCTTCCTCGCCGCTCTACCACCATTTCCTGAGTCCAGGGACTTTTGGAGCCACCTTCGGCGCTTCGGCGTCGACGATCGCCGCCGTCTACGAAGAACTCCGCGCGATCGGCCTCCCGCCGGGGGCCGTAAACCCGGACGACATGATCATCCCCGTGTCCACGACTGTCGGAGAAGCCGACCGTGCTCTAGGGGTGAGCATCCACGACTTCCGGTTGCCGAGCGGCCGCGTCGCCTACTCCAACACGTCTCCGCCTTTGCTGCCCTCGCCTGTAGCGTCGTCGATCACGGCTGTAGTCGGCCTTTCAGATGTTTATCAGCCTGTCCCGCAACTCCTGCAGGCAACTAGCGCACCGCACACGACCACAACGCTGCTCAGCGCATCGCTGCCGCACAACTCTCAAGGTCCGACCGCGTGCAGCGCCGCCGTCAACGCAGGCGGCTACACCGCTGGGCAACTGGCTTCCGTCTACGGCTTCAACGCAGGCGCCTACTCAAACGGCCTCCTCGGCCAGGGCGAGACGATAGCCCTGTACGAGCTCGAGCCCTACTCCAACTCCGACGTCGCGAACTTCGAATCCTGCTACGGGATCAGCACGACGGTCAACAAGATCAGCGTCGACGGTGGGGCGGGAACAGGCCCTGGTAGCGGCGAGTCCATACTCGACATCGACAACGCGATCGAGCTCGCCCCGAAAGCGACCATCTCGGTATACGAATCACCCAACAATGGTGGAAGCGGACCTCTGGACAGTTACGCCCAGATCGCCAACAATGACACCGCCGAGGTCGTGTCGACGAGCTGGGGGATCTGCGAACCGTACCTCGGGGCACCGTCTGCGCTCGCCGAGGAAAGCATCTTCATGCAGATGGCGGCGCAAGGCCAGAGCATGTTCGCGGCGTCGGGAGACTCGGGCTCCGAGGACTGCTACAGCGGACCTGGAACGCCCACCGCCTTAGCGGTGGACGACCCGGGCAGCGACCCTTACGTCACCTCGGTCGGAGGTACCACGCTCCGTCTCGACGCTACCGGCGGGCGCAGCGCCGAGACAGTCTGGAACAACGGCGCCTCCACGGGGGCGGGGGCGGGAGGCGGCGGCGTATCCACCTTTTGGGCGAAGCCGTCGTGGCAGACCGGCGCAGGAGTGATCAGCTCGAACTCGAGCAGCGCAGCGTGCGGAGCCGCAGCCGGCACATATTGTCGGGAGGTTCCTGACGTGTCTGCGGTCGCGAACCCAAGGGACGGCTACAGCGTCTTCGTAGCTGGAAACTGGACGGCTGAAGGGGGGACGAGCGGAGCAGCACCGCTCTGGGCGGCTCTCACCGCTTTGTCAGACGAAGCTTGCGGAGCGACGACGCCGGCGCACGCAGCCGGCATGATCAACCCGACGCTCTATGCCCATCCGGGCTACCTGTTCGACGTGACGAGCGGCAACAACGACTACACGGGAACCAACAACGGCGCCTACCCTGCGAGCACCGGCTACGACATGGCTACCGGCCTCGGCACGCCCGGCGCTGCGCTGTTCGCACCGGGCGTTCTGTGCAGCACGAACACCGCTTCGGTCACCTCCACTCAGGTCCCCGCCCCTGCGTCGGGGTACCGGTTGTTCGGATCAGACGGCGGGGTGTTCGCCTTCGGAGACGCCACCTACCAAGGATCCGTCCCAGGCGACAACATCCACATCAACAACATCGTCGCAGCAGCACCAACCCCCACCGGCCGCGGATACTGGCTGTTCGGATCAGACGGCGGGGTGTTCGCCTTCGGAGACGCCACCTACCAAGGATCCGTCCCAGGCGACAACATCCACATCAACAACATCGTCGCAGCAGCACCAACCCTCTGACACACCTCTCCTACTGCGCCGCCTGACTCCTACCGACGTGTCGGACGGTCTCCCGGTCAGACGCGCGCCATGTTGACGAACCGGGTGAAGTGATCCAGGAACGCGAGCTGGATCTTCCCTGTGGGGCCGTTGCGGTGTTTTGCGACGATCACTTCCGCTGTTCCTTTGTCCGGCGACTCAGGGTTGTACACCTCGTCGCGGTAGAGGAACATGACGACGTCGGCGTCCTGTTCCAGGGACCCTGACTCGCGAAGGTCAGCAAGCACAGGCCGTTTGTCCGCGCGCGCCTCGAGTTGGCGTGAGAGCTGCGAAAGGGCGACCACCGGGACTTCGAGCTCGCGCGCGAGGATCTTCAGTCCGCGGCTGATCGAAGAGACCTCCAGTTGGCGGTTCTCGTAGGAGCCGCCGGACATGAGCTGCAGGTAGTCGACGATTATGAGCCCGAGACCGCCTTGGCGGGCTTTGAGGCGCCGCGCTTTTGCCCGGATCTCCATGACAGTCGTGTTCGGGTTGTCGTCGATGAATAGTGGGGCGTCCCCGAGCCGTCCGACGGCTGCGCTTATCTTCGGCCAGTCCGGCTCGTTCAGCTTCCCGTTGCGCATCCGGTTGGCGTCCACACGCGACTCCGACACGAGCAGCCTGTTGGTGATCTCGTCCCTGCCCATCTCCAAGGAGAAGACCAAGGTAGGTACCCGCGCCTCGACGGCAGCGTGAGCCGCGATACCAAGGGCGAACGACGTGTTGTGGACGATCATGTCGTCCGCAACGAAGTTGTGGGTTCGAGCGACGGTGAGGTCGTAGACCTGCTCCGCCCCGTCAGCGACGATGGCTACGATCTCGTCCCAGTACACGTCCCCGTCCAACGAACTGGGACCGATCAGCTGGACCTCCCATCGAGGTTCGCTCCGATCGGATCCTCGCAAACCTCGCAGGGTCACCGAAGAAAGCAGGGAGAGCCGCAGGAGCAGGTGCGCTACGTCGCTGGCCGCTCGACGCGAGAAACTCCGAAAGACGACTACCCCTTCGCTGCGATGCGACTCGGCGCCGAGCGCCTTCGCCGCCGCTCGCCCCGACACCCGATCAGCCAGCTCCGACAAGAAGATCCTGAGTTGCGCAGCGCCCAAACCAAACGCTCTCTCGGGTAACCCTAGATCTGAAGTGCTGCCTTCGAGTCTCGACCAGCTTGACACTTCGGTTGCCATCTCGACAAGATCACTGACAGTGCTGCCGTTAGGATCACAGCTGCCTACGGGCGTCGGAAGTGTCGCTGGGACTGCTATCTCGACGCCAGGAGCGAGATCCGCCAACTGACGCCAACCTGATCGGGTGAGAAAAGGGTGGCTGGCAGTGGTCCGGATCCGCCTCCCGAGTCTCGTCCTAACCTTGAACACCGGCTTGAGACCGTCGTTGACGAATGCTTCGACATGAGCGTAGCCAAGCGTCCGGTCCGGGCGGAGACTGACCACCACGACCGGTTCAGAGTCGCCGCTGGCGCTGCGCACGAAGGAACCG
>JAKAZH010000127.1 GCA_021815935.1 Actinomycetes bacterium | reverse complement strand
GTCTCGTCAAAAGCAATAAGCTTGGGCATCGGTGTCTTGATCCCTCCGTTGGGTCAACCGGGTCTAGTACTTGTTAGCACTCTCATGTGTCGAGTGCTAACAGTTAACCGCCTCTGGCGGGCTAATGCAACAGCAGGTGGCCTTCCCGAGGAAAAAAATTCCGGATTTCTCCTCAGCCGCCTGCCACCGCAGGCACGATCGACAGTGTGGCGTTGCCGGGCAGCGTGGTGTCCAGACCGTCCAGGAACCTGATGTCCTCGTCGTCGACGAACACGTTGACGAACCGGCGGAGACTTCCTGCCTCGTCGAAGATCCGCTCCGAGAAACCCGGATGGGCGGCGTCGAGGTCCGCGAGGGCGGCGCCGACGGTGGCCGCGTCGACGACGGCGGTCGCGTTTCCCCCTGCGAGGGGACGTAGCTGTGTGGGTATCCGGATTGTTACTGCCATGTTCAGTCCTCCGTGGGGATCTCTACTGCCGCTGCGAATGCGTCGAGTGTCGGGGCGATGGTCGCTGTGGGTCTGCAGTGCGCAGCGACGGCGTCGACTGTCTTCAGGCCGTTACCGGTGACGAACGCGACGACGCGCTCGTCTGGTCTCACGACTCCGGCGTTGACGAGCTGCACGAGCGAAGCGATCGTCACGCCTCCTGCGGTCTCGGCGAATATTCCCTCGGTCCTAGCGAGGAGCCGGATCCCGGCGACGATCTCGTCGTCGCTTACCGAGCCGAAACCTCCGCCCGAGCTGCGGACGGCGTCGATGGCGTACGGGCCGTCCGCCGGGTTTCCTATGGCGAGCGACTTGGCGACTGTGTGCGGCTTCACCGGCTTGACGACGTTGCGTCCCTCCGCGAAAGCGGTCGCGACCGGTGAGCACCCCGCCGCTTGGGCTCCGGAGATCCGCACGTGGGGTTCCTCGTCTAGGAGTCCGACCGTCCAGAGCTCCTTGAAGCCTTTCGCAACTTTGGTGAGCTGGCTTCCAGAGGCGACGGGCACGACGACGTGGTCCGGGGCTACCCATCCGAGCTGCTCCGCAGTCTCGAAGGCGAGGGTCTTGGAGCCCTCTGCGTAATAGGTGCGCACGTTGACGTTGACGAACGCCCACGACGGGTGCTCTCCCGCGAGCTCGGCGCAAAGCCGGTTCACGTCGTCGTAGTTCCCCTCCACGGCAATCAATCGCCCACCGAACACTGCCGTCGTCACGACTTTCGCCGGCTCGAGGTCCGCGGGTATGAAGACGACGGACTCCATCCCGGCGTGCGCTGCGTGCGCTGCGACGGAGTTGGCGAGGTTGCCCGTCGACGCACAGGCAGCCACCTTGAAGCCGAGCTCTTGGGCTTTGGTGAGCGCGACCGACACGACACGGTCCTTGAAGGATCCGGTCGGGTTGAGGGTGTCGTTCTTGATCCACAGCTCGCCGAGTCCAAGCTCCGCGGCGAGGCGGTCTGCCCGGACGAGCGGCGTGAAACCAGCGCCGAGGCTGACGGCTCCCTCCGGCGCGGCCGGGAGCAGATCGGCGTAACGCCAAATCGAGAGCGGCCCGCCGGCGATCTTCTTGCGGCTGACTGCTGCGGCGACCGCCTCGTAGTCGTAGACGACTTCGAGCGGGCCGAAGCACCATTCGCATACGTGCAGGGCGGCTGCCGGATAGGCGCGGTGGCATTCCCGGCATCGCAAACCGTCAACGTGTGGCACTTTTATCCTCCTGGCGCAGCGTCATCGAACCGGGCGTTGGCACCGACCCCACACGAGGTGGGAAGGTTGCCGCGGCTTCACAGGGCCCGTCCCTCTGCCGCTCTGGATGATGTTGGATTGGAGTATAGCGCACCGAACCCGGTTCGTGGACGGCCGCGAAACGGTGGCAGGATGTCTTCGGTGCGCCGGAGCTACAAGTCGTCGGAGTTTCCCGCCGAGCGGGTGCAGCGCTTGAAGCGGGGTCGCACCGTGTCGGTGTGCATCCCGGCACGCGACGAGGCGGCGACCGTCGGCGACATAGTGTCCAGCCTCGTCGGACGTCTCATGCACGAGTCGGCTGTGATCGACGAGCTGCTCGTCGTCGACGACGGGTCGAGCGACGACACCGCCGCTGTCGCAGTCAAAGCAGGGGCATCGGTCGTCACCGCCGATCGGGTGCTTGCACAGTTCGAAGGTCCGGGCAAAGGACAGGCCATGTGGAAGGGTGTACACGAGACTTCCGGCGACATCGTGGTGTTCTGCGACGCCGACGTCGTCGGCTTCGACCCGGCGTTCGTCCTCGGGTTGGTCGGGCCGCTCCTGGGCCGTGACGACGTAGTTTTTTCCAAAGGCTTCTACGACCGGCCCGTCGAAGGGGGCGCCGAGCAGGGCGGCCGGGTTACCGAGCTGATGGCGCGGCCGCTCATATCCGTGCTCTTCCCCCATCTCGCCGACCTGGCGCAACCCTTGTCGGGTGAGTGCGCCGGTCGTCGTGAAGTCCTCGAAGCGCTCCCGTTCGCCGGCGGGTACGCCGTCGATCTCGGCTTGGTGATAGACGTCACCGAGAGGTTCGGCAACACGAGCCTGGTCCAGTGCGACCTCGGCAGCCGCGTGCACCGCAACCGCCCGCTTTCGCAGCTCGGCCCTCAGGCGCTCGCCATCTTGCAGCTCGCCCTTGCCCGCTCCGGGGGTTTCGAGCGCAGCGAGCTCGGCCTGTCGCACACCGACATTCTCATGAGACCGGGCTCCGACCCTCTTGCGGTCGAGCTGGTCGAGCTCCCCGCCCTGTCGGAGTTACCCGCGAACCGCCTGAGTGCCTAGGCCGGATAGGCGAACCGAGCGATGAGCCGCCTCTCGGTCGCCATCGACCTCACCCCACTTTTAAGCTTTAGGACGGGCATCGGCCTCTCCGTGGCCGGGATGTGGTCTGCGCTCGAAGCCATGGACGACGGTCCTCGCTTGAGGCCGTACGCCCTCGGTCTGCGCAACGGCACCCCCGGTCCCGACGTCCCGCAATCCCTGCGGCGAGTCCGCACGCCGGCACGGCTGGCAGTCGAGGCCTGGCAACGCTACGAGCATCCGAAGATCGACAGGTGGCTCGGCGACGTCGACGTCGTCCACACCACCAACTACGTGACTCCGCCCAGCCGCCATCCGACTGTGATGACGGTGAACGACTTGAGCTTCGTCTACCAACCTTCGCCCGATCCGGTGGTGGCCACCTTCCCCGGCATGCTGCGCCGAGCCGTCGCGCGCGGCGCGCACGTCCACGTGACCACCCGCCAGGTTGCAAGCGAAGTAGACGACGTCTTCGGCCCCGGGCTCGTCGATGCCGGCAGAGTGGCTGTCGTTGCGTTCGGCATACCGCCAGTGGGTGCCTCCCCGCCAGCAGACCCGCACATCGAGCGCCTGATCAGCAGCCGCCCCTACGTGCTTTTCATCGGCACGGACGAGCCACGAAAGAACCTGCCTCGACTCGTCGAAGCCTTCGGCCATGTAGCGCTCGAAGTTCCCGAGATCCTTCTCGTGCTCGCGGGCCGCCAGACCGGGTACTCTGCGCTCACGACGGACGCGATCGCAGCGCTTCGCACAGACGTGGCGGCACGGGTGCTACGCCTCGGGGTCGTCAGCGACGACGCCAGATCCAACCTCCTGGGCGGTGCCCGGGCTATGGCGTACCCGTCTACCTATGAGGGTTTCGGTTTCCCGATACTCGAAGCCATGCGGGCGGGTGTTCCCGTCGTCGGCTCCGACGTGGCCGTGCTGCGAGAGGTCGCCGGCGATGCAGCGATGCTCGCCGACCCGCTGGACACGACAGCCCTCGCCGGGGCCATCCGAAAGGCGGTGTCCGACGGGCCGGTCAGGCACGCTCTCATCGACGCCGGTACGAAGCGAGCGGCGAGCTTCACGTGGGAGGCTACGGCGGCAGGCCTCGACGCCCTCTACAAAAAGGCGGCTCATTACGCCGCCCGATAGACACAGCTCCCCCCGCGCCGCGCACGCCGACCGCGCCGCGCACGCCGCCCCCAGCATCGCTCAAGCCGTCGGCCCCATCGACGTCGTCCACTTCTCCCGGCGTCCGCAGTCCGGCCAGCACAGCATCGAGAAGGTTTTTGCCCTGATACGGCGCGAGCTGCCGGAGCGTTTCAACGTCACGGCGGTGGCCTCCGAGCATTACAGCAAGGGCGTCCTTCCCCGGGCGGCGACCGTGCTCGAAGCGCGGCGGCTCACGCAGCCCGTCGTCCACATCCTCGGAGATATCACCTACGCGGCACTCGCACGCCGGGCGTCCTCGACGGTGCTGACCGTCCACGACACCGAGTTCCTCCGAAGGGCGTCACCTCTCAAACGGGCCGTGTACTCGTCGCTGTGGTTGCGCTTCCCGATCCGCCACGCGGCTGTCGTCACCGTCCCGAGCCGAGCGACACTCAAAGAGCTCGAGAACCTCGGCGTCGCCGAGCATGCAAATCTCCGATTGATACCCCACCCCGTCGGGGCCGGCTTCACCCCGGAGCCACTGGCGCCACCCGTCACCCCGGAGCCAGCGGCGAGGCCGGATCGGACGACAAGCCGGCCGGTCGTGTTGGCCGTGGGGACAGCCCCGAACAAGAACTTGCCCGTGCTCGCCGAGGCCCTCTCGGGCCTCGACTGCCAGCTCGTAGTCGTCGGCTCCCTCGACGCAGCGCAGCGCGGCACCTTCGCCCGTGCACGCGTCGAGGTCCGCGAGCTTGGAACTGTCCCCGACGAAGCGATGCCAGGGGTCTACCGGACCGCCGACGTTCTGGCGTTCGTGTCCACCACCGAGGGTTTCGGCGTGCCGATCCTGGAGGCGAACGCCTCTGGCCTGGCGGTCGTCACCTCTGACCTGGACCCGCATCGCGACGTCGCCGGTGGAGCGGCGCGCCTCGTCGATCCGGCCGACCCGGCGTCTGTCCGCACCGGCCTGCAGGCCGTCCTCGACGACGACGCCTACAGGCGTCACCTCACACAAGCCGGTCTCCTCAACGCTGCGGCGTACGCACCCAAGCGGATCGCCGCCGCCTACGCCGAGATATACGACGAGCTCGCCGGACTGACTGAGGATATAGACCCCGGACGTGACTAGAGTCTGTTGGCAACGTACGAACAAGGGAGGGCGTAGCAATGCCGAGTGGATCGATCCTGGGTAACCGCGTGGTCCGTTTGGAGGACCCGACGTTGTTGACGGGTGCCGGTAAGTACGTGGACGACCTCGCAGCGCCCGGAGCCGCCCATGTGGCCTTCGTCCGCTCCCCCGTCGCCCACGGCACTCTGCGCTCCGTCGACGTCGAGGAGGCCCGAGGCATGCCGGGCGTGATCGCTGTCTACCACGCCGCCGGGGACGGCCTCGGCCTCGCCTCGTTCCAGGGTTTCCCGATGCTCCCCGACACGTTCAACCGGCCGGTCTTCGCCGGCGACCGGGTCCGTTTCGTCGGTGACATCGTCGCAGCCGTCGTCGCCTCGACGAGCTCGGAGGCGGTGGACGCTGCGAATGCGGTCGTCGTCGACATCGATCCCCTGCCTGCCATCGTCTCAGCGGTCGACGGCCTCGCCCCGGACGCACCGGTGCTGTTCCCCGAGGCCGGAAGCAACGTGTGTTTCGCCACGGCGCACGGCGCCGAAGAGGATCCTCTCGTCGGAGCCGACGTC
>JAKAZH010000126.1 GCA_021815935.1 Actinomycetes bacterium | reverse complement strand
CGAGCCGCGCCGGCCTTCCCGCTCCCTTTCGCCCGGATGGTCTGGATCCCGGTCGCGTGTACAGATTCGCTGTCGAGGAAATATTCTCCAAACCGGTAACTGTCGCGAAGACAGCACCGCCTTGGTGGCCAGGGCCGGTCGAACTCACCGGCCGCGGCGCATCTCTCGTAGGCCTAACCGTGCCAATTTTGACGCCCTGCCAGGCGATAGTCATCCACGCCGAAGGGCAATAAGCCGCTTCTAGGAGATGCGCAACCCGTCTCGTGGATCGAAGACCCTGGCGTGGTCCGGCTTGACGACGAGGTGCACGACCTCACCCCGAGCCGGTGGGCGGCGGCCGTCAGTCCGTGCGACGATCTGCGACAGACCGGAATTCGGTCCGACGAGGGTGGCGTAGGCATAGGCGTCGGCGCCTAGCTCCTCGACGATCTGAACTTCGACAGCGATGCCCGAACCGGCATCTCCGATCGTCACGTCCTCAGGACGGAAACCGATCGTGACCTCTTCGACCTGCTTGGCTGCGGCGGCCGCAAGGATCTCCCGGCTAAGCTGCACGGTCCCGCCACCAACTACAGCGCCATCGGAGTCAAGGCGGGCGGGGACTAGGTTCATCGGGGGCGAACCGATGAAACCGGCGACAAAGACGTTTGCCGGCTGATCGTAAAGCTCCCTAGGGGATCCGACCTGCTGGAGAAGCCCGTCCTTGAGCACTGCGACACGGTCCCCCATAGTCATCGCTTCGACTTGGTCGTGGGTGACATACACCGTCGTCGTGCCCAGCCGGCGCTGGAGTGCAGCTATCTGGGTACGCGTTTGCACCCTGAGCTTAGCGTCGAGGTTGGACAGGGGTTCATCCATCAGGAACACCTGGGGCTCCCGTACGATTGCCCGGCCCATCGCAACCCTTTGGCGCTGGCCACCTGAGAGGGCCTTGGGCTTACGCTCCAGATACGGTTCCAGGTCGAGCAGCTTCGCCGCCTCCTGCACCCTTCGGGCGATCTCGTCCTTGGGCACCTTCGCGATCTTTAGAGCGAAGGCCATGTTGTCCGCAACCGTGAAGTGGGGGTAAAGGGCGTAGTTCTGGAACACCATCGCAATGTCGCGTTCGCGTGGTTGCAGGTCTGTAACGTCACGGTCGCCTATGCGGATCGAGCCCTGATCAACCGCCTCCAAGCCGGCAAGCATGCGCAGCGAGGTGGACTTTCCGCAACCGGAAGGCCCTACGAGTACAAGAAACTCCCCATCCTTGATATCGAGCTCTAGTTGGTCGACTGCGGGCTTCGTCGATCCAGCGTAGAGCCTCGTGGCCTTGTCAAAAGTGACGGTTGCCATATTTCCCCTCTCCTGTCGTGCGGGCTTTCGCCAACTCCACAATTCTATAGCACAACCATCGTTGACACAATACCCAACATAATCTTTCATTTAGACACGTTAGCGTTCACAATCCAACAAGTCTGTAGGCCGCCCTGGTTCGACGGCGCCCCGAGTACCCGCAGAACGGTTCCGGCAAATTTAGGAATAAGACGAAGCGCCGAGTCGGGTTCTCAAGGCAGCGCCCGGCGCAGTCGAGAAGCGGTCGTGGGCTCTATGCGGGCACGACTCGTCTTGAAATTGATCGGCCTCGTAGTCACGGTCGTCCTCGGGATATTGACGTTCCGCTCCTTCTCCGTTTCATCATCGTCTCCGTTGCAGCCATCGAAGCTCGTCGGCAACGCAGTAAGTGGGCTGTGCGCCGACAACCAGGCGATAGCAGCAGCCGGTGGTGGGGGAACCGGAGCAGCAACCACCGAAGCGTCGGGCGGTGGAGCGGGTGGCGGCCTGCAACTGGGTGGCAACGCTGCGAGTCTCGCGCCGCTCGTCTCCGACGTCGGTCTGGCACCGAGCGTTCTCAACTGTCCGCCCTCTTCGACCGGCCCCGCCGGATCGGGCGGCTGACGCAGCCCGCTCTAGACGAGCCGAGCAGGTTCTACCTTCGTGCTCCAGATCGACGCGCCGACTCTGGGGAGGCACCGGCACGGCCCAGTCGCGCCAGGAGCGCCTGAAGAGCAAGCAGTTCACCCGGATTGAACTCCAAGTCGCGGGCGCACTTATCGACCAGGCTGATGGCGTTCAGCGCATCTGCTGCGTCGACTTTGGCCCGCTGGGTCTTCCCAGAGGCCACGCTTGCGGTGAGCCTGTCGCGATATGCGCCAGCGAGGACTGCCAACCCGGCTCGAAACTCGTCTGCACGCTGACGGCGAGCCTCCCGGCGCTGACGATCGTCAAGTTCTGCCATCGCCGGGCCGCCGGCCTTACCTCCCTTGGCGCCGCGCGACCCTTTGGCCCGCTTCGTGGTTCCCGTCACCTCGGCTGCGCGACGGTCGGCTTCGGCGAGGTTGTTGCGTTCCTCCGCGTGGCGGGCGACCAAGGGCAATGCGCTCGATTCGAGAAGGGCAATCAGCTCGTCCGCTACAGAAGCCGCCGTCGCGTTGCTTTCGTCAAGGCGCCCCGGGATGGAATACCAGGCGTCACGTCGGGCCTCGACCTCAGGATCGGATGCGAGACTTGCCGCCCGGTCCAGGCGGCCGGCGGCAGCAGCGGCGAGCAGCTGCGCCCGCCCCGGGTCTACCCCTCCCGCCTCGAGCACATCGGCGACCTGGTCGACCGTGAGAGCCAAGAAGCGGACCTCGACGCAGCGGCTTGCGATAGTGACCAGCTCGGGAGGTAGATAGTCGGCCAGGATAACGAACACGGTGGTAGCCGGGGGTTCCTCGACGGTTTTCAAAAGGGCCGGCCCGGTGTCTCGTACTAGGTGGAAGTCGTGGAGGACGATCACTTTTCGTTGTGACTCGAGAGGGCTTGCGTGGGCTGACCTCACGGCCTCCCTCGCCGCAGACATCCCGATGAACGCGCCTTCGCGCTCGACAGAGACGACGTCGGGATGCATGCCAGCGAGAGCCCGCCTACACGACTCGCAGGTCGCACTGCCGTCCGCGTGCAGCCCTCCGTCAGGGCACACGAGTGCGGCGGCGAAACTCTTTGCCGCCGCACGCTTGCCGCTTCCCGCAGGCCCGAGAAACAGGTACGCGTGCACAGGCCGTACAACAGCCCGCTTCAGCAGGGCAAGGGCGTCAGGTTGGCCGGTCACGTCGGCGTAGAGCTCGGTCATTCAGGTCCGGTCCTCCACGTCTGATCTTCTCATGGTCGCGGGTTGCCAGTTAAGCACCGTCGTCACTCGCGGCCGACAGCACTCTCGCTGCCACCTCGTCATAGCTCCCGAGGGCGTCCACCCGCCGCCAGCGCGCCGGATCGGAGCGCGCCAGGGCGACGAATCCGCCCGCCACCCTTTGAAAGAACTCCTCCTCCTCACGTTCGATCCGGTCGACGAACTCGGGGCTGGGTCCGGCCCTGGCCGCCTTGCGCCTTTCGGCCAGGCGCTTCGCGACTTCCCTCGGACCTACGTCGAGGAGGATCACCCGATCAGGCGATATCCCTGCGGCCGCCCATTCCGACAGGCGGGCCAGGTCGGTCGGGTCGAGCCTTCGCCCGTACCCTTGGTAGGCGATTGTGCTCGCACTGAAGCGATCACAAACCACATCTCGTCCGTTGCGTAACGCCGGGGCGATAACTTCCTCGACGTGCTGGGCCCGCGCTGCGAGCATCAATAGGGCCTCGGCGCGCGCAGCCACCGGCGGGGATTGCGGATCGAGCACGAGCGCCCGCAATCTCTCGCCGAGCGGAGTCCCACCTGGTTCCCTCGTCAGCACCGCTCCGAGCTCGGCTGCAAGGCGGATCGCCTGGGTTGATTTCCCGCTGGCCTCGACGCCTTCGAGCACGATGAACCGCCCGCGACCCCCGGGGCGCTCCGGCGGCTGAGGCACTCTGGCGCTGTCGACTCCTGCGGCCACGCTGCAACCGCCGCCATCCAAGGCGCCGGGCGGTTCAGCCACCAGCCTTCTTCACGGCAGCCTTCCTCGTAGGAGCCTTCTTCACAGCAACAGTCTTCTTCGTCGGAGCACCCGCCTTTTTGGCGGCACCAGCCTTCGCCACCCCACCGACCTTCTTCGCCGCGCCCGGCTTCTTGACAACTCCGGCGCTTCGCGAGCCGGCAGCCTTCCTCTTCCCGCCCGGTGATCCCCGGCCAGACCTCGGTGGAGCGTTGCGGCGATCCGTCAGGAGCTCGGCGGCCCTTTCGGTGGTGATCCCGTCTACCGTGTCGCCTTTACGTAGGGATGCGTTGGTCGAACCATCCGTAACGTAGGGCCCGAAGCGCCCGTCCTTGACGAGTATCACGACGCCTGTCTCGGGGTCTGCACCTAGTTCGCGAAGCGGTGGGGCCGCGACTCCGCGGCCTCGTCGCTCTTTCGGCTGGGCGAATATTGCGAGCGCCTCGTCCAATGTCACGCTGAACAGCTTCTCGTCGCTGTCGAGCGAGCGTGATTCGCTGCCCCGCTTCAGATACGGCCCGTAACGGCCGTTGGTTGCTTCGATCGGCTCGCCGGTGCCCGGGTCCACGCCGACGGTGCGCGGAAGGCTGAGAAGGCGAAGAGCGTCGTCGAGAGTGACGGTCGAAGGGTCCATGCCCCGCAGCAGCGAGGCGGTTCGAGGTTTCGCCGACTGCGACCCAGGCGAAGGCGACGCAGAGTCTCCGTGTGCCTCGGTCTCCTGCACGTAGGGGCCGAAGCGACCGCTCTTCACTGTCACTGCAAGCCCGGAATGGGGGTTGATGCCGAGTTCCCTATCTGAGGAACCGGCCTCCAGAAGCTCAATTGCTTTTTCGACACTGAGCTCGTCGGGGGCAAGGTCGTCGGGCAACGAGGCACGCTGGCCTGCTGGCGCGCCGGATCTCGCCGAAACAGCAGTGGCATCCATCTCGCTCGAACCATTGCCGACCACGTCGCCGGCGACTTCGCGCTGCACGTAAGGCCCGTAGCGGCCGACCCTCACGACGATCCCCGAGTCGGGTCCGCCTATCGGGATCGAATTCACTTCCCGGGCGTCAATCTCGCCGAGGTTCTCGAGGACCAGCCCTTTGAGGCCGGGCCCGCCGTCGGCGTTACCGGCCTTCGAAGTTCCCCCGTTCGTCGCGCCGCCCCTGGCGGTGTCGCCGAAATAGAACCGTGTCAGCCACGGGATCGATTCCCTCGCCCCGTTCGCTATCTCGTCGAGATCCTCCTCCATCGACGCGGTGAAGCCATAGTCGACAAGTTCTGCGAAGTGCTGTTCGAGCAGCCCGACGACAGCGAATGCCGTCCACGATGGGACGAGGGCGGAGCCCTTTTTCCACACGTAACCACGGCTTTGGATGGTATCGAGGATCGAAGCGTAGGTGGATGGCCGACCGACCCCCATCTCCTCGAGGGCCTTGACCAGGGACGCCTCGCTGTAGCGGGCGGGCGGGGAAGTGGAATGCTCGTCGGCGCCGAGCGACTCGAGATCGACCCGGTCACCAGCGGCGAGTGCGGGCAAGCGAACCTCGCGGTCTTCGAGCTCGGAGTCGGGGTCATCGGAGCCTTCGACGTAGGCCCGGAGGAAGCCTGGGAACGTGATCACCCTGCCGGAGGTGGCGAACACGGCATCCTCCCCCGAGCTCGACGTCGCTCCTATGCGCACGGAGACACTCCGCCCGACGGCGTCGGCCATCTGTGAAGCGACCGTCCGCATCCAGATCAACTCGTAGAGACGCTTAGCGTCCCCGCTCA